>JAQSDW010000182.1 GCA_029946105.1 Reyranella sp.
CGAGTCGGCTGGAGGTGAGGCTAATGTCATTGTCATGGGTGACCACGGGCAGGACCTTCATCACACTACGGTTCGCCTCAACAATTGGCTTGCCGAGACGGGTCAACTGACATTTGCCGACGGCAACACGAGCGCGTTCGACTGGACGCGCACGCGCGCCTGTATCATGGGCAATGGGCTCTACCTGAACGTGGCCGGCCGCGACCCCAAAGGAATTGTTGATCCGTCCGACAGTTCTGGGCTGCTCGAAGAGCTGTGCCATGGCCTGTGTCGCATCACCGATCCGCGAACTGGCGAGCGCGTCGTATTGATCGCCGCACCCCGCGAGCACTTCGCTTATCTCGGCGGACACGGCCAGGGCGCCGGCGACATCGTATTTTGTCTGCAGAGCGGCTACCAGGGCCGCAATGATCGTGGCCCGATGTTCGAGATCACCCGGCCCTGGCAGGAATTCACCAGCGGCCACGATCACTTCTGGCCACTCGACCCGCGCGTGCAGACGCGCATGTTCGCCGCTGGTCCCTACTTCAGGTCGACGTCGCAGCCCATGCGGTTGCGTCCAATCGTTGATGTCGCTCCCACCATCGCCGCCGTTCTTGGGATCGACGTGCCGCCGGACATTGATGGCGTGGCGATCGCCGAAGTCCTGGTGGAGCCGACAGCTGCGCGCGACCTCCAGCAGGCGAGCTTGTAGCCATGCCGTTATCGCGTGCCCCCTTCGCCCTCGAGCTCAGTCGTCTTGCCATAGACGGCGGCGATCCGGTCGTTCCGAAGGGGTTTGTGATGATGTCGCGCTGGCCTCGGTTGGATCGTTCCGACCTCGAGGCCGTGACCCGCCAGCTTGAAAGTGGCCTGTACACCGAGATGGCCTCCGCCGCGCGTGTCCATGAGTTTGAGGCGGAGATGGCGATGATGGCCAACACGCGATACGCGTTGGCTGTCAACAGCGGCACCGCGGCACTGCACTGCGCCATCGCTGGCGCTGGTGTCGAGTCCGGAGACGAAGTGGTGGTGCCGGCGCTCGCTTACATCGCTTGCGCCGCGGCGGTGCTGCATCACCAGGCGATTCCGGTCTTCGCCGATGTCGATCCGGAAACCTACAATGTAACCGCTGAAAGCGTCGAGGCCGCGCTGACGCCTCGTACGCGCGCGATCATGGCGGTACATTTGCATGGGCTGCCATGCGACGTAGACGCGATCTGCGCCGTCGGTCGTCGCCACGGCATCCCCGTAATCGAGGATTTCTCTCAGGCAGTTGGCGCGACTTATCGCGGCCGAATGGTCGGCGGCCTGGCTTCGGTCGGTGCAGCGAGCCTGATGTCCGGCAAGAACCTGCCTTCCCTCGGCGAAGCCGGTGTGATCGTCACCAACGATCGCGCCATCCGCAACAAGGCCGCTGGCCTGAAGGCGTTCGCGGATGCGGTTAAGCCGGACGGCACCTACGAGTTGATCGGCGCGACGATGGGCTGGAACTATCGCATTAACCTGCTCTCGGCGGTGATGATCAGTCGTCAACTATTTCACCTCGAGAACTACACCCACTTGCGCCAGAACAGTGCCGCGAGGCTCAATGAGACGATCGCAGCAATCCGCGGCTTCGCACCGCCCGTCGTCCCGGCCGATCGCGAGCACTGTTACCACATGTACCGCTTCAAGTTCGATCCTGAAGCCGCAGGCCTGGCGATCACAATCGATCAGGCGCACGAAGCGCTCAAGCGTGTGTTCCTCGCCGAGGGCCTCTACCTGGTCGAATTCCAGAATCAACCGCTGGCTGGACACGATATCATCCAGCGGCGCATCGGCTATGGCCGCGGTTGCCCTTGGCACTGTCACGGCCGCGGGGAAATGACGTACTGCATCGAGGACTACCCGGGAGCGTTGCAAGCGATCCGGGACTCACTTGTGATTGGCATGCCGGCGCAGGCGGTTCTGGCGAATCCCGAAGTCGTCGACGCTTACATTGCAGTCTTCGAGAAGCTCGATCGCAACCTTCGCATCTTCGAGCGATTCGCCGCTGATCTGCCTGCCCGCCCGCCCTGGAGCACTGCTCCGAGGATGTTTTAGTCATGACGCCTTATTCCCATAAGCGCGCGACCCAGATCGAGGGCGATCTCCGAGCGGCGCGCCTGCGCTTGCTTATCCTGCGCACGCATGCGGCGGCCGGGGCTGGCCATCTCGGCAGCTCATTGTCGATTGTCGAGATCCTGTCTGCGCTCTACTCGTCCAACCTGCATCATGCCGCGCAAGATAGCGCTCAGGGTGGCGACCGCGTCGTGCTGTCAAAGGGCCATGCCGCGCTCGGCCTGTATTGCGCCCTTGCGGAGGAGGGCATCATCCCACATGCGGCATTGCGAACGTTCGGTCAGAACGGCAGCGAGCTTGAGCCGCATCCTAACGAAACGCTGTTGCCCCAAGTCGCCGTGTCGACCGGATCTCTGGGTCAGGGCCTGTCGATTGGACTAGGCCTGGCCCATGGTAGCCGCCTCGCCGGCCGTGACGAGGAACGGACCGCCGTCGTCCTCGGCGATGGCGAGCTCAACGAGGGGCAGCCCTGGGAGGCCGCCATTGCCGCGCCGCGCCTGCGTCTGGGCAACCTGCTCGCCGTCGTCGACGCGAACGGCCTTCAGCAGGACGGCACCATGGAGGACATCATGCCGGTCAACGGCCTCGCCGACGCGTGGGCCGCTCTCGGTTGGCAAGTCCATTCAGCCAATGGGCACGACTATCATGAGCTTCTAGGCCTGTTTACGGCCCTCCGCAAGGAGGACCCGGCGAAGCCAAAGCTCGTGATCGCCCGCACTATCAAGGGCTGCGGCGTGCCATTCCTGGAGAACGCGGTCGAGAGCCACTATCCCCCAGTATTGGACGCCGGCGAGATCGACCTGGTCGCACGAATGATAATTTCTGCGGGGTCTGACGATGCCTGAAGCGTCTGTCTATGCCACCACACTTGCCGATGTCGGATCGGCTGACCCCTCGGTGTTCGTGGTCGACGCTGGCCTTGCTTCGTCCATGCAGACCGGTCTCTTCCACGAACGTTTCCCCAGTCGGTATATCAATCTCGGCATCGCGGAGGCGAATGCGGTCGGCTTCGCGTCTGGCCTCGCCCGCCGCGGCTTCAAGCCGATCGTGCATTCTTTTGGCAACTTTTTGGCGCGACGGGCGCACGATCAGGTCGCTATTTCGGTAGCCCTGCCGTGTCTCGCAATCACGCTCGTCGGTGGATCGTGTGGCGTTTTCGACGGCCGCAATGGCCCGTCGCACCTGGCCGGCGACGATCTCGCCACGTTCACCGCATTGCCGAATTTCAGGGTCTATGAACCCGCCGATGCTGTCGACCTGGCGCTTGCGCTCACCGAGGCGGTCGGCAGCGGGGGGCCGTCCTACCTTCGGTTGCGCCGCCATGGCATGCCGACGGCGATCGGCAAGCGCGACAATCGAGGGCCGGTTCGCCTCGTTTGCGATGGCGGATCCGCGTCGCGGGCAACGCTGGTCGTAATCGGCAACCTGCTCGACGAAGTCATGGTCACTGCGCGCATCCTGGCCGACGACGGGATAGGCGTCGACCTGTATCACGTAGTGCGCATCAAGCCCCTGGAGATTGCGCCGATCCTGGCCAGTGCCCGCCGTAGCGGCAGGGCAATTGTGATCGAGAACCATGTGCCGTCGGGCGGCGGCGCACAGGCGGTCGTCGCGGCACTGGCACCTGCCGGCTTGCCGATTACGACTCTGACCTTGCCGGACGCGTTCTTGCCAGCCGGCGATCCGCGGTGGCTCGCCGCACAGGCCGGCCTCGATGCGACGACGCTGACAGCGCGCATTTCGGCTGAGCTTGCCAGGGGTGTTTCATGACGACCTTGCAAACGACCAGTCCATTAGATCCCACCTGCTATGGCAGTCTGCCGCGGCGCAGCCGGCCTCTGGTGCGATGGCGGCGCGAGGCATTTGGCTACCTGGCGGCATTTCCGGACGGTCACGTCGGCATCTTCGACGAGGGCGTGCAGGACCTCCTCCGGGCCGGTGCCGATTATGAGCGCTGTGCGACGCACTTGATCGACAGGCTCGAGGTTCCGATCGACTTCCATTTCAACGCGCCGCTGATGGCGTGGTTGGAGCTCACGCGTACCTGCAATCTTCGTTGCCCGCATTGCTTCGTTGAAGGAGGCGTCGCACGCGCTGGCGAGCTTTCGACCGAACGCATACTGCGGCTTCTCGACGAGTGGGCGGAGATGGGCGTGTTCTCCGTCATCCTGACGGGTGGCGAGCCAACGATGCACCCGGACTTCCTCGCCATCCTTAGTCACGCCCACGAACTCGGCTTCACCGTCGGCATCGCCACCAATGGAATGCCCATCACGGAACGCATGCTGGCGGAGATTCCGCGCGAAGACGTAATCATCAGCGTCAGCATCGACCACCTGCATGGTCAAGGAGAGCGCAAGCAGCAAAGCGACTTCGAGTACGTCACCCGCAAGCTGTTGATGATAAAGGAAGCGGGCTTCAACACGAGCATCATGACGACGACGTCCAGCGCCAATGTCCATAGCCTTCAGGAGATCATCGAGTGGGCGGTCGCTAACGACATCAGTCTGCGTAGCGTGCCGTTCGTCGCGATGGGCCGCGGCCAACTTAACAAGCATCTCGTTAACGGCGTCGACGACGTCGAAGCCTCAGCGAGATTCTGGATCGCCGAAGAGGAATGGGAACGCGTGCGCGATCCCAAGATCGGGCTGTGCGCCGGCAAGGTGTTCAACTTCTTGCTCACGATGGTCTACGCCACGCGAAGATGCATGAGCGGACGTGGGTTGTGCTATGTCAATTCGAACGGCGACGTCTACCCGTGCAGCACCTGCTCGGGGAACAAGGTGCTGTGTGCCGGCAATGTGAGCTGGGACACCTTCGCCGATGTCTGGCATAGCCACTGGGACATCCGTGGCATCACCTGGGACACGTTTTCCGAGACCTGCAAAGGCTGCGCTGTCAGTGACCGGCGCTACTTCTGCACAGGGCGTTGTCCGGGCAGTTCTAGTGTGCTTCACGGCCGTTTTGACAAGTGCGGTACGACGGACTTCCAGAAGGCCAGCATCCTGCGCCGCGAAGCGCTGTTCAAGGCGAGTATCCATGCCGAACCGGCAATCCCCGTCGCGGACCGATTCAAGCACTCGCGGGTCGCCGACAAGAGCAAACTCGTCAGCGGCTGAATGACAAGGAACCCGATATGCGCATATCGCTCGCGACCAGCCTTCATCTTGACCATGGCGCCCGGCCATTGGATTGCCGCGGCGGCGCTCCCTTAACCATGCAGGCGTTCGTGCCCGTGGGCCTTCTTTCGCTGAAAGCATCATGCGACGCTGCTCACCCGATGCTTTCGGTGAACGTGACCGAACTCAACACCCTAATCAATGCTGGCGCCATCCCTAACGACGACGACTTCTACGATCACGTCGCCCAGACCGTGATTGGCGGTGGTGATGATGTCGTCGGACTGATGACAGACGCTGACTCGTTGCATCACACGATGGCCATAGCGCGGCGTGTAAAGGCGCGGGCGCCGCGCGCGCTAGTGGGACTCGGTGGTCCTGCCGTGACGCCGATCGCACAGACTGTCCTCAAACGTTTCGAGGCTGTGGACTTCATCGTGCGCGGGGAAGGCGAGGAGACGTTTCCCCAGTTGTTGGGCGCATTCGGCTCAAACGGCTCGTTTGCAGACATCCTCGGTCTGACATGGCGTCAGGGCGATACCGTGCACCACAACGCCGATCGGCGGGTGATGGAGGACCTCGATCGCCTGCCGATCCCGGACTTTGCCGCCTACAATCGGACCGCTGAGGCTGCCTTGTATCTCGACGTCGGCCGGGGCTGTCCCTTCAAGTGTGCGTTTTGCGCTACGGCGCCGTTCTGGGAGCGCCGCTATCGCATGAAGTCGATCCCGCGGATCCTGGAAGAGATGAGACTATTGCGAGATGGCTGGGGGCGTCGTCACTTCAACTATTCGCACGACATCTTCACCTGTGACAACAAGTGGACGCACGCGTTCTGCGGCGCCATGAAAACCGCCAATCTTGGCGTAACCTGGACGTGCTCGACGCGTACGGACGTGATCGACCCTGAGCTCCTGGCGCACATGGCAGAAGCGGGCTGTGTCGAAATCTACTACGGCATTGAGACCGGTTCGCAGGTGATGCAGAAGGTCATCCAGAAGAACCTCGATCTGAACTGGTCACGCGAGATCGTGAAGGCGACGACCGCCTGCGGCATCAGGCCGGTCACCGGCTTCATCGTCGGCTATCCGGAGGAGACAGAGGAGACATTCGCCGACACCGTCGCACGCTTCTTCGATTTCCTGGAGGTCGGCGGCTACCGCGCCCACATTTTCAGCCTGTGCCCGTTTCCCGGCGCCCCGATGTTCGCGCGCGACACGGCGATCCCGGACCGGCGTGCAGAGTACCTGGATCTGCCGGTTGCCTCTCGCCCGGCGTGTGAGGCGGAGCAACTGATTGCTGACCAACCCGACGTCTTTGCGAGCCACTATCGTTTCAAGACGCCGGGCGTGCCGGCCTCGTATGTCGCAGCGGCGGAGGAGGTTTCAGCGCACATGGTGCTGCTCAAGCGGATCTGGCCGCTGCTGCTGCCCCATTACGAGGAGCCGGCGGTTCTTTTCCGACGTTGGGTCGCATGGATCGCCGAGCAAAATCTCGCGCGACCGTGGCGCGCCAGACATCATGGCAATGCTGCGGACCTGATCGACTTCGTCACCGCCGAACTGGCGTGGCTTGAAATCGGTGACGAGCGCATACGCGACCTAGTGAGCTATGAGGCACTCAAACTTGCTGCCGCGTCGCTGCCGATTGTTGAGCAGAGCCACGACAGTTCAGGCGGCAAGGTCTTCGAAATCGGTTCAGTCAGGCAGGCGCGGCCGTTTCTCATCGCTGCCTTTCAAAGTGACATCGGCCAGCTTGTCAGCGGTCGGAGGATGCCGGCCAACGACATCGCCCTGCCGCAATGGGTCGTGTTCGCCCGTGAACCGGCAGGCACCGTCAATACCCACGTCATCGGCGAGGCGGCTCGCCGGGTCCTTGAATATGCGCGTGCACCGCGCTCGATCGTCGAACTCGTGCGGGCCGCGGTACTCGACACGCCCGCGCGGGACTCGCCGGACTACAGCCTTGGCATTGAAACGGTGCAGGCCCTTACCGCGTCGAATCTCCTGCAGGAGGTAATCCCGTCGTGACCATTCCATCATCGATCTTGACCCTGGCTCGTCGCGAGGACGGGCCGCTTTACATCTATGATTTGGCCGTCCTGCATGACCGGCTGCGCTTACTCAACGGCTTGCCCATCGCGCGCAAACGAATCCACTTCGCGACGATGGCGAACGATCATCCCCGGATCCTGTCCCTGATCGGTGCGGCAGGTCACGGCGTCTTCGTCAATTCACTGACCCATCTTACGGCGGCTCGAGACGCTGACTTGGCGCCGCACCGCATCATCTTCGCCGCAAGCAACATGAGTAGGGATGAGATGGAAGCCTGCCTCGCGGCTGGCGTCCATGTCATTCTCGACTCGCTTGGGCAAGTTGAGGCGTTCGACGCGATAGCCTCGCGCGGAACAGCCGTCGGCGTTCGGGTCAATGTCGGTAGTGCGGTCGAATCGGCCGAGCTGTGCGACGAACCTTCGTACCGCTTCGGGCTTCTGCCGGAAGAGCTAGCGGTCGTGCTTGGCAAGGTTAGGAACCTGCGCATCGTCGGCGTTCACTCCTATTTCGGTACCGACATTATGGCGCCGAAGGTTCTGCTCGACGGCCTCGAGCGGCTCGGCAGGATCGGCGAGTTGTTGCCCGAGCTCGAGTATGTTGATGCCGGCGGCGGCTTCGGCATCGCCGACGACCCGTCGACACCGCCGTTTGATCTCGCCGCCTACGGCCGCGGTGCGGCCGACATCATGGCGGCGCTCGAGACGAGGGTGAACCGCCCGGTGACCCTGGTGATAGAGCCGGGCCGCTGGCTAACTGCTCCGATAGGCTGGTTCTTCGTGCGGATCGTGGATGTCAAGGAGCGGGCCGACCGTGTATTCGCTGGCACGAACGCGAGCGTCGCGCAGTTTCCGCGGCTGTTGATGTATCCTGAACAGGCACGGCATCCGTGCGAGGTCGTCGACGCCAGCGACCGGCCGGTATCGACACGGCCGGTCTGGATATCAGGCAACTCTACCTACTCGCGCGACTTTCTCGCGCGGGGTGTTCGGCTGGCCGTCCCGCGACCAGGCGACCTTGTCGCGTTCCACCATGCCGGGGCCTATTGCCGGTCCATGCTGACGCGTTTTCTCGGCAAGAACCAACCCGGCGAAATCGTCCTCGACACGTCGGCCAAACGGATTGGCAGCGCACCTGCGCTCGCTGAAGCAGCAGAATAAGGGAGCGTCGGATGTCTGCCATTGGCATGTACAAACTGCTGCGACGCCTCGAGCCAGCCCGCGCCCAGCTCGCTGCTCACGGAGTTTATCAGAGCCTCGAGACCATTGAGGACGTTCGCATCTTTATGGAGCACCACGTCTTCGCTGTCTGGGATTTCATGTCGCTGCTGAAAGTTCTGCAGGGCCACCTCACGTGCACGACTGTACCGTGGGTCCCAGTGGGCTCGCCGCGGCTGCGACGGGTGATCAATGAGGTTGTGCTCGGAGAAGAGTCCGATGAGGTCGACGGCCGACCGACGAGCCACTTCGAACTCTACCACCATGCCATGAAGGCAATCGGCGCGCAGACTAGGGCGATCGACAGGCTGATTGCCGACGTTCGTGACGGAGCATCGATCGAAGTGGCCTTGCATGAGTGCGGGGCGCCGGTGGGATCGAGTGCGTTCGTCCAGAATACTTTTGAGATCATCGCGTCCGGTAAGCTGCATATGATCGCGGCCGCTTTCGCGTTTGGCCGTGAAGAGCCAATCCCCAACATGTTCCGAACCCTGGTCGCGGCGCTGGCGCGACAGAACAGCGAAAAGGTCCAAAGCCTTGTCTCGTATCTCGATCGACATATCGGACTGGACGAGGATCATCACGCGCCGATGGTCGTTGAGATGCTCGCCGAGCTTTGCGGAGACGACCCGGTACGGTGGGACGAAGCGGCGCAAGCAGCGATAGCGTCGCTGTCAGCGCGCTTGACCCTATGGAGCGTGGTGGTCAGCGAAGTTTCGCTGACCCGTATGGGGATTTCGCGGCGTCGCGCCGCTTAAGGCGGGATTGTGACCATGCAGGATCGTCGGACCGGATGCATGCCGATCAGGCGCAGCCACGAGATTGGCCATGCTCTTACGATTGATCTGGTGGCGCCGGGCGGGCAGCCGGCGGTGCGGACGACGTGTTTCCAAGCTTGGCGGGAGGAATTGCCGTCCGGCGCCGTGAGGACCAGCACGGCGCTGCCTCCGCGCTCCTGGAGCGCGCCGGAGGTGCCGCCCCCAGCGGGTGGCGAAGCGGACCGCGCGTGCCGCCTGCTTGTCGAATTTGCCGCTGGCTTGGGTGCTTCCGCTGCGCTCCGGTATAGCCGCCTTGTGTCGCGCCGCCACGTGACCGATGCGGAAGAGATGTGGCAATCACGGGAAGTCAACGTCTTCGCGCTCACCGGCCGCATCGGCTTGGCCAATGGCCGCTTTATCTCGCTCGGCTGGAGTGGCTTCGGGGACGGTTTTGACCGCATGATCGAAGGGCCGATGCGTCGGCGCGTTGCTTGGATCGCGCGCTCCGCGGCCGCCGCCGCGCCGATGGAGGCAGGCGCCGGCCCCGCCGTGCTCGATCCGCAATCTACGGCGCTGGTCGTGCACGAGGCGGTCGGGCACTTTTCCGAGGCGGCTGTCGATGCCAGCGTCGATCTGAGGCACCGTCTTGGCTGCAGGCTTGCCGCCGACGGCTTCGACGTGTTCGACGATCCGAGCTTGCCGGGCGCGGCGCGCTACCAGGTCGACGATGAGGGTACGGAGGCCATCGGCCCGACGCGCGTGCTTGCCGACGGCGTGATCATTCAGCAGCTCCATTCGCGCCGTTCTGCTGCCGCCGCTGCGAGCTTGCCGACAGCAAACGCCCGCGCGGCACAGATCACGTTGCCGCCGATTCCGCGCCTATCCAACCTTGTGATGCCGGCCGGCACGTCCTCCCAGGATAGTCTCCTCGAGATGATGGGCTCGGGTCTGATGGTCCATCACCTCTCGCATGGATTCTCGCGCGGCATCGAGATGGAGGCGCGCATCGTCTTGGCGGAACGCGTGGAAGGAGGGCGCTTGACGGGCCGGTTCGTCAGCGGCGGGCGGGTCACCGAGCGGGTCGACGTGTTGACGCGCGCCCGCTCCCGCGGTGACTGCAGCGAGCTCAACCCCAACGCCTTGTGTGGCAAGCACGGCCAGATCCTGTACGACGTCGGCACCATCGCGCCGGCTCTACTGCTGTCCAGCCTCAGGATTTCCGCATGAACGCCGATCGCACCATCGTGTTCGCCCGCAGCCGCGACGGTCGCACGACCCAGCAGTTCGCCAGCCGTATCCGGATTGCCGGCCATCAGGCAGTGATCGGTGACTGTGACCTCGATCCGGCCGAATTTGTCGACAGTGCCTGCCGGTTATGGCGGCGCTGGCAGCAGCTGTTGCCGGACGATCGGTGCGGGCAGCTGGTCAGTGAAGTGGGGCTTGTGTGTGACCAGGATCGAACTAGACCCTATGCAATTGCCCACGCCAATGGCGCAATTCTCGACGGCGACGATAGATATTTCGCGGCGTCGGCGCGTCCTGCTACCGTCTCATGGGCCGACCTGCCGGCGGAGGCGACGCTGGTACTCGGACCGTCTGCCACCTTGGCGCTGGTTGATTTCGTTCTCGACGGCATACCTGGCGTTCTGGATCGGTCCGATTGGCCGTTTGCATCCAATCTCGTCATCGAGGATACCGCGCTCTCGCCCTATCCGCCGCAGATCGGTGGCAACTCCGCTCCGATCCGCATTAACCCGGAGCACTTGGCGTGTGACGGCTGCGACGACGGCGCATTCATGCTGCTTCAACGCAGTGAACGTTGGCAGCGGCCGGTGAACGCCCTTTATAACGTCCGCCGGCGCAACCTCGCGATCAGCTGCGACGGCGGCCATCGTCGGTCGGGCGATGCGATGGTAGTTATCGACACGCTCACGGCGGAAACTGAGCCGACGCTTGCGCGCTCAAGGTGGCTCGCGACTTGGCACCTCGATCAACCGATGAGCCGCCGATGGGGAGGCGAGCGACTCGGACTTGCAATCGAGACGGGATGCGTGCTGCAAAGCATCACGGCCGCGGTTGGCGCGCCGCGACCAGCTTGCATCTGCGATCCGATTGAAGGCGAGATCTACGGCACCGCGCCGTCGCTCGCGCTTGCTCGGTCAGCCATCACGACGAGCATGGTGCCGCCATGAAAACGCAGTTCCTGGACTTATCCGCGCATGCCAATGCTCATGCCGCCACTTTCGACGCCGACCGCGGCGTAGGCTTCGTGAACGCTTGGCGCAATTCCTTTCCTGCCGAAGAAGTGCCATTCGGCAATACGCTGCTCCTCAAGGGTATCCCCTTTGTCTTGCCCCGCAAGGCCGCGGGCGCGCCCGATCATGTCGAGGCGCTCGGACAGGAGATCGACGTCAGGCCTTACTTCACTGCGCGGGCTGTCGGGATTCTTGGCTTCGGAGAGCTCGGTGACCAGACGCTCGACATCACACTCACAAGTCGCTTCGGCGACATCCGCCGGGTCAAGGCTGTGTTGCCCAACTGGCTCGTGCCGCGGGATGCCGGGGCCGACGGGCGGAGCTGGCGGGCGAGCCATCTCCATTATGGCGCGAGCTACGAGCTCGACCACCTACAGCCGGCATTATTCGCCGTCATCGCGCAACTGTCGACCGCGATCCAGCCCGTCGCTATCAGGCTGGGACTAAATCCATTGGCCCACGTGATGGCCGTATCGTTGCTTTCCATGGATGCTGCTCATGTCTGAATCGTCTGCCGTGGCGAGCGTGCTGGTGCCGAGTGCACTCTACAACATGCAGCTAATCCTCGAAGATATGACCGGACCGCACGGCGCCGCGTTGCTCGGGACTGCCTGGCATTTCGCGGCCCTCGACGCGACATTGCCGCTCGGCGAGTGCGATCTGCCGGTGACGTGGGAGCGCTACGCGACGTTGCTGCAGACGTTGGCTGGCGTCAAGTTGGAGCATCATCCGGCGGACGAGGCCAATCACGCCTACGATCGCGTTGAGTTCGGCCAGCCGATCGTGCTCGCCGTCGATAGTTACCATTTGCCCTATCGGCCAGCCTTTCGGCGCGTTAACAGTGCGCGCACGATCATCGTCACAGCCATCGACATGGCAGCTGGAATGGTCGAGATCGTCGATCCGTGGATGCCGAACTATCGCGGCGCGGTCGCACTCGCTGACCTCGATCGCGCCCGCGCTTCTGTCGTGCCGTCCGATCACGGTCGCGAGCCGCTCTATGCCGGCGACCCGTTGCGGCGGCGCTGGTGGACGCTGGCCCTGTTAGGCGATCCCCTGCTCGCCCACCGTGACTCAACGCTCCGCGCCCTCGCGCTCCTGACGGCACAGGCCGAAGGACACCTTGCGCAGGCGGCCACGCCGGATGCCCTGGAGCAGTCGCGGATAGACATTGTCGGGGCGCTGGCGATGCCGCTCGCGGACTCGCAGTCGGCTCGCCGCCGCGCGGCACTGCATCTGCGTGGCGAGATTGGCCTGCGTGCCTACCTCGTGGAGTTCTTTCGCGTTGCCGCCGACGTCCTCGATGACCCGCTGCTCGGCGGTGAAATTGCAGCCTGGTCGATGCAGCTCGCCGAGCTGGCCAGGGCGCGTGATGTCCTCATCAAGTCGATCGTGTTCGATCGGCCGATCTACGGCGAAATAGTCGACGATGTGCTCGTGATGGCCATCAGGCGCGAACGACGGTTCCTGCAGTTCATGAAGGAGGCGTATAGCGGCGACCCTGCAGAAATGCCTCAGGCGGGGAGCGTATCATGCTGAACAACATTGTCTGGTTGGTGTTCGACAGCGCCCGGTACGACGCCTTCGTGGCGGCCCGCACGCCGTCGATCGACCGCATAGGCCCCACCGCGCGGCGCTTCAGCTACGCAAGTTGGACGGCGCCGAGCCACTATGCCTTCCTCATGGGCCTGCCGCCGCACGCCAACGAACCACGTGTGCTGGCCGCTGATGCCCATCGCCGAGAATTGGCGTTGTGGCAGTGCCGGATCGGCGATGAGCTTGGCCGCGCCGTGTCGTTTGCCGACTTCGTCCCGTCCTTGTCGCTTCCGGCGTTCCTGAGGGCGCTTGGCTACCGCGCCGAGGCCTACGTGTCGCTACCCGTGCTCAATCCGCACACCCTGATTGCCCAGCACTTCGACAAGTTCGAGTTAATGCCAGTCTACAACGACTTGGCCGCCATCGTTGGCCGGCTGTCCTTCTCCGAACAACCGAGCTTCTACTTCGTCAACATCGGAGAAACCCACTATCCCTATGCCTTGCCGAACGAGAATGCAGAGGACCTGCCGCGCATTCCGGGGGTGCACGGCGTCTGGCGTGGGCTCGACGACTTCCTACGCCATCCCGGAGCCGCCATCGAAGGCTTCGATAGCGGCCGGTTCGACATCGAGCGGCTGCGGCCATTGTGGCAAAAGCAGGTTGGCTGCATCGAATATCTCGATGGCGTCGTCGGTGATCTGATAGCCAAGGCACCGCCGAACACCTGGTTCATCGTCACAGCCGATCACGGGGAACTATTTGGGGAAGGCGGCTACTTCGGACATGGCCCGTTCATCCATCCGAAGGTGTTCGAAGTTTTCTTCGTCGAAGGCCTCAATCCTGGCGCAGCCAAGGCCGACGCAAGCGGCAGCACGGAGCAATCCATCATTATGGCTCGACTCAAGCAGCTCGGGTACATTTGACCAGAACAGAACGGCCGCAAGCACGATCATGCATAAGCTGGGGAGATCGACACCGGGAAGGCGGCTGGCGCCGGCGTCCGCCACCCAGCGAGCGGTTCGCGCAGAAGCGGCTAAAGGGGCGCGATCGCCAATCGTCGACGGCCTGACCATCCGGCCGGTCACCAAAGCCGATTGGCTGTACATTGCCGAGTTGTTTGGCGATAAGGGCGCTTGCGGGGGCTGCTGGTGCATGTACTGGCGAGTCGCCCGTGGTGGCCGTGAGTGGGACGACATGCGTGGTCCGCCCGCACGTCTGCGGTTTCAAAATCTCGTCCAAGGAGGCAATGTCCACGGGCTCCTGGCATTCCTTGTCGACCGCCCGATCGGATGGGTTTGTATCGGCCCATATGCCGCCTTTCCGCGACTCGAGCGGGTGCGCGCTTTCGAGCGCGATCGTCCCGTTGGAACTTGGTCAATAGTATGTTTCTATATTCCTCCTGATCAACGGCAGTCGAGGCTGGCGACGAGGCTGCTCATCGCCGCACGCGATCTGGCATTGGAGCGCGGGGCGACCATCGTTGAGGGTTACCCCGTGACTGTGCGTAGCAAGCAAGGCTTGCCTGGAGCGTTTGCCTGGACGGGAGTACCGCGAATGTTTAGAGAAGCCGGGTTTCACCGGCTTGGGAGCAGCGAGCAGTCGCGGCACGTCTGGGTGGCGGCTGGCTCGACGAGTTCGCATACGTAGGTCTGCGCGTCGGGATTACCCAGCCATCCGCCCTCTCAACTTCCCAAAGCGTTCGGTCGAACTGCTTGCTGACTGGTCTAGTGAAAATACAGCATCACCGTGCGCGGTGCTTTGGCAGCGGTCACATGGGCGGCGAGTATCGGTACAACGCTCCATGAGACGAAATTTTCTCTTCTGCTCTGCGCTGTGGGACACGCTAGCCAGTCAGGCGTATACAATCGCGCAACTGTTTTTGTTGCAACAGCGATCGCGTTTCCAGTTCTATCTTGGACAGGGACTCGTTCAAAATTGTTTACAACCTGGCACGGTTCATTTCTTAGATTGGATGAAGATGGATATGCATTTGCGTTTTGCGCTCATGGCGTTCTGTCTCAAAGGACATCAGTCGCTATTTTCGAACTGATGGCAAAAGATGCACTTCAACATGAGTGGGCCGTTGCAGGTCAGTCTTGATAGGTCTAGCTGGTCATCTCGGCAACCGCCTCGAAGATCGGGTCTATGGGCCCAAGGGTCGGGTCGCCACGAGTGACACACTCTTCCGCCCAGGTAATCCATTCATCGAGCGTTCTGTCACCAATGATCTGGGTGCCGTCCGGCTGCTTCAACTTCAGGGCCGACAAAAACTCCTTCGCGAGCTCCGCTTCTTGCCAGGCATTGGCAAATGAAAGAAACCGACGCCATCTATTGCGGTCGAGCTTGCGCCGTTGCTGCTCTTCATGACGTTTGAGTTCGGCAATCTGACGCTGCCTTTCGGCCTCTTTTGTGCTGGCGCGTTCTTTCCGCGAGGATTGGCCCCTCCGCCATGACCGCAGCCACGATGGTGGGCAGCATCTGCTCCATTGTGGCCTTGTCACTCTCGAGCCACTCAGTGCGCAGGTCGTCAGGCAGATACGTCTTGATGGCAAACACGAGCCTGTCGGTCGCCTGAAGCTCCTTGGCCGAATCGCGATTGGCATTCCAAGACCATCTCTTCTCATCTACAGTAAGGGGCCGCTTGGTCTGCTTTTGCTTGTAACGAAGCTGAAATTCGATGCGTTCGCCGTTTAACTCGACGGACAGCTGCCGACGCTCATCTTCGGTGACCTTGCCGCTCTGGAGCTCTAGCTGCTTGAAAAGAGCATCGAGCAGCAAATGGCGTCGCCGTTCGGCGTCGGTAGACCTCAGCCTGATTGCCGCCGTTCCTGACGACCCTCGCCATCAACCGCTGTGTCACTGTTGTCGGCTGCGGTGGTGGAATTGGATTGCCCCGCAAGCTGCCACCGGGTGAGCAGACGGCGGCCTGTGGAAGCGCGTCGAGTGTGGCGTCTGCGCTTGATGTTCCTGATTTGTTCTATACAATGAAATGCCTGTGGAAAACAAGGAGAGAGCCATGCTCCAGAGTGTCCAGGCCACCCCGGCCGCAGGTCCTGCTGTCCCTGCCGGAACCGCACCTGATCCCAGTTCCGCCGGGCCCAGTTTAGCCGGAACAAGTGCCGCCGCGCCCAGTGCCGGCGGGCCGCTCGGCGCCCCCCGCCTTCGTCGTCTGCCGTCCCGCCTGCGTGTGTTTTTCCTGCGCCAGCTCAGGGCGTGCGGCCGGGTCGGCCTCGCGGCCGAACGCACGGGCATCACCCCCTCGACGCTGTACCGCTGGCGCGCGGCCGACGAGGACTTCCGCGCGCATTGGGACAGCATCTCCGATCAACGCCGCCACAAGGCGGAGGACAAGCTGATGCAGATCATCGACGAGGGCGAGAAGGCGGCGGTGTTCCACAAGGGCCAGCAGGTCGGCTGGCGCGAGAGCCACACGGCGCGCGCGGCGATCGCCCTGCTGGGCTACCTCGACCGGGTCGAGAAGGTGCGTCGGGCGGACCGCGACAGGGGGGACGAAGGCGAAAATTCGTCCCACTATTACGGCGGTGACCGGCGGAAAAACTACGCCTACTCAGGAGGTTGGCAGGCTGCGTCGGCGCGCAGGATAGGAAACGACGACGAGGCAGAAGAGGATCTTGCGCCGACGCCCGAGCCGGTGTCGGTCCCGTCATCATCGCCGGCCGTATCGTCGAACCTCGCCTCCGAACCGGTGCCCAGCGACCAGGAGCGGGCCAGCGACACGGAACGGGAATGGGACGCGTATGTGGATCAGACCCGGGCCGAGTTGGCGCCGGAGGCACCCGAGAGGACCGGCGGGAAGAAGAAGCGCCCGCGTGCCGGCGATGGGACGTCCAGGCACATCGTGCCGCAGACGCCTCCGGTGCCTCCGGTTCTCCCGGTTCACGCCTCGCCGCCCGCGGCCTCGGCGTCTCCCGCGGGCTCGGCGTCCCCCACTGGCTCCGCGTCTGAAGCGTTTTTCATCGCGCAGGCCCGCCGCGTCTACGACGAGATGAACGGGATCGGCGCGCCGTCCGGCCCCAATATGCTTCCGGACGACTGGAAACCGTATCAGTGATGCGGCCAGTGACGCGGCCAGTGATGCGGCCAGTAATGCGGCACGCCTTCGCGCGTTGCGCGGTGAGCGGCGGTTTGCGATCCTCCGCTCAAAGCAGGGCAGGGAGGATTCCATGATCAAGAGACGCAACGTGCTGGCGGCAACCGCCGGCTGGACCACCGCTGGCTGGACCATCGTTGGCGCTTCCGCCGTCAGGGCGCAGGCCTGGCCCGCCCAGCAGATCAAGATCGTCGTTCCCTACGGCCCGGGCGGCGCCACCGACACGGCAGGCCGGCTGCTCGCCGAGAAGATGACGGCGCTGGTCGGCCAGCAGGTCATCGTCGAGAACAAGGGCGGCGGCAATACCATCATCGGCATGGAGCTGGTCGCCAAGTCGAAGCCCGACGGCTACACGCTGCTGCTCGGCACCACGACGCTGGCGACCAACGCCGCGCTCGGCCTCAAGCAGCCCTACGATCCGCTGAAGGACTTCCAGCCGATCTCGACGCTGGCGGACATCCCCGATTTCATCGCCATCAACAAGGACCTGCCGGTCAAGGACTACAAGGCCTTTGTCGACTGGGTGAACAGCCAGCCGCAGAAGGTGCGCTACGCCACCTCGGGGCTGGGCAACCAGCCGCATCTGTGGGCCGAGCTTTTCAGGGCCCGCAACAAGCTCAACCTCGAGAACATCGCCTACAAGAATGCCGCCGACGCGCTGCGCGATGTCATGGGCGGGCATGTGCCGGTCGTCATCGACGTCGTCATGCCGGCCGGCGTCCTTGCCACGCAGGGCAAGCTCACCGGCCTCGTTGTGTCGTCGGAGAAGCGCTCGCCGGTCTGCCCCGACGTTCCGACGGTGGTCGAGCTCGGCATGCCCGACATGGTGAGCGCGGTGTTCTTCGGCGTGGTCGGCCCGGCCGGCATCCCGCGGCCCGTCCTCGACAGGCTGAACGGACTGGTTCGCCAGATCATCAAGGAACCCGAGGTCGAAAAGAAATTCGCCGATCTCGGCTATGTCACCACCGGATCGACGCCCGAGGCCTACCAGGAGAAGCTGAAGTTCGAGACCGCGCGCTGGACCAAGGTGGTCAAGGACAACAACATCAAGGTCGAAGGCTGATCGCCCGCGCGAGCAGCTTGTGGAGGTCGGGCGCGCTCAGGCGGTCGAGCCGCGCCAGCACCATCGGGTGGCCGCGATAATGGTCGGTGACGAAGAAGGTCTCGGGATCGGCCTGCAGCAGGTGGTCGCGCGTCTCGTTGCCGATTTTCAGCACGATCGATTGGCCGTCCTGGTGCAACCGCGCCAGCATCCGCTTACCGGTGCGCCAGGCCGGCGTGCCGTACGAGGTGCCTTCCTCGACGCCCGGCAACGACAGGGCGACGCGGCGGATCGCTGCCAGGGAGAGTTTGCGGGAGAGCTTGCGTGCGGGCATGACCGAACCGCAAAGTGCCGCGCGAGTTCGGGAAGGGAAAGAGAAAATGGCCACAGCATCCGCTGTTCCGGTTCCGGCGTCGCATCTTGACGCGGCGCGCGATGCCGAGCCCGCGACGAAAGCCGCCAATGCCGCGATGGCAGCCCCTCTGCCGTTTTCCGACGTCCGCGATTTCGAGGCGGCGCGGAAGGGCCTGATCGCGCCGGTGCCCGACGGCATGGTGCGCACGGCCGGCGGCACGGTGCTGTGGAACCTCGGCGAATATGCCTTCATCGACGGCGAGCTGGCGCCCAACACGGTGAACCCCAGCCTGTGGCGCATGGCCCGGCTCAACCTCGCCAACGGCCTGTTCAAGGTCACCGAGCGCCTCTATCAGCTGCGCGGCTTCGACATCGCCAACATGACGGTGATCGAGGGCGACAGTGGGCTGATCCTGATCGATCCGCTGACGACGGCGGAGGTTTCCCGTGCGGCGCTGGAGCTCTACTTCGCCCACCGGCCGAAGCGGCCCGTCGTGGCGGTGATCTATACCCACAGCCATATCGACCATTACGGCGGCGTGCGCGGCGTGATCGACGAGGCCGACGTGAAGGCGGGCAGGGTGGCGGTGATCGCGCCGGCCGGCTTCATGGAGGCGGTCTCGGGCGAGAACGTGCTGGCCGGCCTGCCGATGATGCGCCGCGCGCAGTTCCAGTTCGGCTCGATGCTGCCGCGTGGGCCGCGCGGCCAGGTCGACGCCGGCCTCGGCAAGGGCGTGGCGCGCGGCACGCCGGGACTGATCGCGCCCAGCCAGTCGATCGTCGAGCCGGTCGAGGTGCATGTGATCGCAGGCGTCAGGATCGTGTTCCAGCTGGCGCCTGAGACCGAGGCGCCGGCCGAGATGCACATGTTCTATCCCGAACTCGGCGTCCTCAACATGGCGGAGAACGCCTGTCCGCTGCTGCACAACTTCATCCCGTTGCGCGGCGCCGTGGCGCGCGATCCGCTCATCTGGGCCAAGTACATCGGCGACGCCATCAAGATGTACGGGCCGAAGACCGACGTGCTGATCGGCCAGCACCATTGGCCGACCTGGGGCCGCGATTCGATCATCGATTATCTCGAGGCCCAGCGCGATCTCTACAAGCACATCCACGACCAGACCTTGCGTTACATGAACAAGGGCTGGCGGCCGGCCGAGATCGCCGAGGCGATCGACCTGCCGCCCGGTCTCGCCGATCGCTGGTCGGTGCGCGGCTACTACGGCACGGTCAATCACAACGTGAAGGCGGTCTATCAGCGCTATCTCAGCTGGTACGACGGCAATCCCTGCAATCTCCATCCGCTGCCGCCGGCGCCGACAGCCCGGAAATTCGTCGAGTACATGGGCGGCGCGGCGGCGGTCATCGCGCGGGCACGTACCGATTTCGCCAAGGGCGAGTACCGCTGGGTGGCGCAGGTGATGAGAGAGGTCGTCTACGCCGAGCCCGCCAATAAGGAAGCCCGCGACCTCTGCGCCGATGCGCTCGAGCAGATGGGCTACCAGGCCGAGTCGGCCACCTGGCGGAACGCCTTCCTCTACGGCGCGCAGGAGTTGCGGCACGGCGTTTTCCAGATCCCGGCACGCGCGATCATGAGCGCCGACACGCTGGGCGGACTCGCCACCGACGTCTTCTTCGACATGATGGCGGTCCGGCTCGATCCGGCGAAGGCCGCTGGCCAGTCGATGGTGTTGAACTGGCATTTCACCGACCGTGCCGAGAAGCTGGTCCTGACGCTCAAGCACAGCACGCTCAGCCATCGCCTGGGCGAATGGTCGGAGCATGCCGCCGCCTCGATCACGGCCAGCCGCGCCACGCTCGACTCCATCGTGCTGCGCAAGACCAGCGCCCCCGATGCGATCGCCTCGGGGGCTCTGCGGATCGACGGCGATCTGTCACGGTTCGCCGCCTTGTTCGGCATGCTCGACCAGCCCGCCGGCTTCATGTTCGACATCCTTACGCCGGGTGAGGGACGGGCCTAGATCGCCGCAGCTTCCCCGCGAGGCGCTTGACATCGGACGGCCCGGCCTCTGTGATGCGCGACAAGAAAAAGTGCCAACAGCGCATCGTGAATTTGGGAGGACGAAAATGACCATGCATATCGGGCGTCGTCTGCTGGGCGGCGTTGTCGCTGCGGCAGCGGCACTGGGCTTCGCGGGCATTGCCGCGGCCCAGGACAAGAAAATCAAGATCGGCGTGATCTACGACCTGACCGGCCCGCTCGCCGGCGGCGGCTCGGAACTGCAGTACATCGGCGCCAAGATCATGATCGACAGCTTCATCAAGGCGGGTGGGGTCGAGGGCTACAAGATCGAGGCGGTCTACGCCGACGCCCAGAGCAAGCCCGACGTCGCCATCAACGAGGCCGTCCGCCTCGTCGAGCAGGAAAAGGTCGACATGCTGCTCGGCTTCTACTCCTCGGCGCAGTGCGTGCCGGTGGCGGGCCGCGTCGAGCAGCTCAAGAAGTTCATGTGGATCACGACCTGCATCTCCTCGGCCGTGCTCGACGGCAAGAACTACAAGTACGTCTTCCGCCCGCAGGCGAGCGGCGATCAGTTCGGCCTGATGACGATGGACTTCATCAACCAGAACGTCGCCAAGTTCGGCAAGACGGCCAAGGATCTGCGCGTCGCCATCATCCACGAGGACGGCGCCTACGGCGTCGACGTCT
>JAQSDW010000183.1:0-9752 GCA_029946105.1 Reyranella sp.
TGGAGGCCCGCGGTCCTTCCCGAGGCGAGTTCTTCTAGCCCGGAGTCGCGTCGAGCGCGTAGCCGGCGGCGCGGACGGTGCGGATCAGGTCGGCACTGTTCTCGCCGTTCAGCGCCATGCGCAGGCGGCGGATATGGACGTCGACGGTGCGGGCCTCGACATAGACGTCCTTGCCCCACACCGAGTCGAGCAGCTGCTCGCGCGAGAAGACGCGGCCGGGGTGCTCCATGAAATGACGCAGCAGGCGAAATTCGGTCGGGCCGAGATGAAGCGGCTTGCCCGCCCGGGTCACCCGATGCGCCACCAGATCCATCACGATGTCGGCGTAGCTCAGCGCCTCGTCGGCGAGCGCGGGGCGGATACGCCGCAGCACGGCGCGGATGCGCGCCACCAGCTCGGTCGGCGAAAACGGCTTGGAAACATAGTCGTCGGCACCGGCGTCGAGCCCGCGGATGCGATCGCCCTCCTCGCCGCGCGCCGTCAGCATGATGATCGGCACGTTGGCGGTCGAGGTCTGGCGGCGAAGCTGGCGGCAAACCTCGATGCCCGACATCAGGGGCAGCATCCAGTCGAGCAGGATGAGGTCGGGCACGTCTTCCTGGACCAGGGCCAGTGCCTCCTCGCCGTCGCCGGCGACACCGACACGGAAGCCCGACTGCTCGAGATTGTAGCGCAGCAGCTCGACCAGCGCCGTTTCGTCCTCGACGATCAGCACATGCGGCTTCAGCGACGACGTCTGGGTGTCGCGCCGGGATGCCGTGGTGCCGGCCATGCTCACGGCGTGTTACCTGTGGCGTAGAGCGCGGCGCTACCCTTGGGCCGCACCTCGTCGAAGCCGTGGCCGGTCGACCGGAAGCTCACCAGCTCGGCGATGTTGGTGACATGGTCGCCGGCGCGCTCGATGTTCTTGGCCATGAACAGAAGATGCGTGCAGGCCGTGATCGTGCGCGGATCTTCCATCATGTAGGTGAGCAGCTCGCGGAACAGGCTGGTGTAGACCTGGTCGATCTCCTCGTCGCGTTCCCAGACATCGTGCGCCTTGACCACATCGCCATGGGCGAAGGCATCCAGCACGTCCTTGAGCGCCGTGCGCACCAGGCGGCCGAGACGGTCGATGCCGTTCACCGCCGCGACCGGCGACGTGCCCTGGGCGAGCACGATGCTGCGCTTGGCCGTGTTCTTGGCGTAGTCGGCGATGCGCTCCAATGCCGATGCGATCTTGATCGACGACAGGATGACCCGGAGGTCGACCGCCATCGGCTGGCGCAGCGCCAGCAGCTTCACCGTCTGCTCCTGGACCTCGATGTCGAGTGCATCGACCCGCGCGTCCCCGGCGATCACCCGTTCGGCGATCTCCGTGTCGCGCTCGCGCAGCGCCACCAGGGACTGCGCGAGCTGGCTCTCGGCCAGGCCGCCCATCTCGCTGATGGTCGAACTCAGGCGCTCGAGCTCCTCGTCGAAGCGCTTCAGCGTATGTTCCGCCATGTCGAATTCCCTTCTCAGCCGACCATATTCAGCCGAATCGTCCGGTGATGTAGGCTTGGGTCCGCTTGTCGCCCGGCGTCGTGAACAAATTCGCCGTCGCGCCGAACTCGACCAGCTCACCGAGATACATGAAGGCGGTGAAGTCCGAGACCCGCGCCGCCTGCTGCATGTTGTGTGTGACGATCACGATCGTGTAGTCCTTCTTCAGCTCGTCGATCAGCTCCTCGATCTTGGCGGTCGAGATCGGATCGAGCGCCGAGCACGGCTCGTCGAACAGGATGACCTCGGGCTTCACCGCCACGGTGCGCGCAATGCACAACCGCTGCTGCTGGCCGCCGGACAGGCTGAGGCCGCTGGCACCGAGCTTGTCCTTGACCTCGTCCCACAGGGCGGCGCGGCGCAGCGCCTGCTCGACCCGCCCGTCGAGTTCCGAGCGCGGCAGGCGTTCGTAGAGCCGGATGCCGAAGGCGATGTTCTCGTAGATCGTCATCGGGAATGGCGTCGGCTTCTGGAACACCATGCCGATGCGCGCACGCAGCAGGTTGATGTCCTGGTCTTCCTTCAGGAGATTCTCGCCGTCGAACAGCACGTCGCCCGTGGCACGCTGACCGGGATAGAGGTCGTACATGCGATTGAGCACGCGCAGCAGGGTCGACTTGCCGCAACCCGACGGCCCGATGAAGGCCGTCGTCTTGTTGGCGTAGAGCGACAGGCTGATGCCCTTCAGCGCCCGGCTGTCGCCGTAGAAGAACTCGAGATTGCTGATGGAGATCTTCTCGGCCAGGCCTGCGGTATCGACGCTGGCATGGGTCGCGAGCGGCGTGGCGACGGTCGGCAAATTCGCGGAGACCATGTCTAGGACTTTCTCGCAGCGGTGAGGGATCGGGCGATGATGCTGAGTGCCAGCACCGTCACGGTGATGAGGAGCGCGCCGGTCCAGGCGAGCTTCTGCCATTCTTCGTAGGGTGAAAGCGCGAACTGGAAGATGACCACCGGCAGGCTGGGCATCGGCGCGTTCATGTTCGTGCTCCAGAACTGGTTGTTGAGCGACGTGAACAGCAGTGGCGCGGTCTCGCCGCTGATGCGCGCGACCGCGAGCAGGATGCCGGTGACGATGCCCGCCTGCGCGGCACGGTAGGCGATGCGGACGATCATGTGGGCGCGGGGCAGGCCGATCGAGGCCGCTGCTTCGCGCAAGGTGTCGGGCACCAGGGTCAGCATGTCCTCGGTGGTGCGCACGACGACCGGGATCACGATCACCGCCAGCGCCACGGCGCCCGCCCAGCCGGAGAAGTGGCCCATCGGCGCCACCATGATCTCGTAGATGAACAGGCCGACCACGATCGACGGTGCGCTCAGCAGGATGTCGTTGATGAAGCGCACGACACTGGAGAGCTTGTCGTGACGGCCATACTCCGCGAGGTAGGTCCCGGCCAGGATGCCGATCGGCGTGCCGATCAGAACGGCCAGGATCGTCAGGATCAGGCTGCCGACGATGGCATTGAGGAGACCGCCCGCCGAGCCCGGCGGCGGCGTCATTTCGGTGAACACCTGGAGCGAGAGCCCGTCGAGGCCCTTGTAGAACAGGACGCCCAGCACGAGCACCAGCCAACCCAGGCCGAACAGGGTGGCCGCCAGGGCGAGACCCTTGGCGATGGCGTTGCGGCGGCGGCGGCCGGCATAGAACGGATTGAGGCGGGGCTCAGTGCGAGACTGGGCCATGGCGTCAGCCCTCCCGCCGCTGCAGGCGCAGCAGCATGTAGCGCGCGCAAGAAAGCACAACGAAGGTGATGAAGAACAAGATCAGGCCGAGCGCAATCAACGAGGAGGTATAGAGATCGCCGACCGCC
Organism: Reyranella sp.; assembly: GCA_029946105.1. Taxonomy (GTDB): domain Bacteria; phylum Pseudomonadota; class Alphaproteobacteria; order Reyranellales; family Reyranellaceae; genus Reyranella. The sequence continues at coordinate 3,336 of JAQSDW010000183.1, forward strand.
TCGGTGAACTCGTTGGCGATCGAGGCCGAGATCGTGGTGCCGGGCGCCAGGATCGAGGCGGAGACCTTGTGGGCATTGCCGATGACGAACGTCACGGCCATGGTCTCGCCCAGCGCGCGACCGAGACCCAGCATGAAGCCGCCGATCACGCCAACGCGCGTGTAGGGCAGGATGACGTGGCGGAAGACTTCCCATGTCGTGCAGCCGACGCCATAGGCCGCTTCCTTCAACACCGGCGGTACCGCGTCGAATACGTCGCGCGAGATCGAGGTCACGAACGGCAGCACCATGATCGCCAGGATCAGGCCGGCGGTCAGCATGCCGATGCCGTAGGGCGGGCCTTCGAACAGCGAGGACAGCAGCGGCACGTTCTCGAACGTGTCGATCAGGAACGGCTGCACGTACTTCTGCAGGAAGGGCGCGAACACGAACAAGCCCCAGATGCCGTAGATGATGCTGGGGATGCCGGCCAACAGCTCGATGGCGATGCCGATCGGCCGGCGCAGCCAACCCGGGCAGAGCTCGGTCAGGAAGAAGGCGATCATCAGCCCGACCGGCACCGCGATCACCATGGCGATGAACGACGTGACCAGCGTGCCGTAGATCGGCGCCACGGCGCCGAACTTCTCGGTCACCGGGTTCCAGGTCTCGGTGACGAAGAACGAAAAGCCGAAGGTGCCGAGGGCCGGCGCCGCGCCGATCACCAAGGAGACGATGACACCGCTCAGCAGCACGAGGACGGCGATCGCCGCCGACCGCGTGAGGGCGTGAAAGATCATGTCGCTCACCCGCAGGCGCTTCAAGACGGCCGCTCTCGAGGCCGCCTCGCCCGTTCGCAATTGGGTGTCGTTCAATGCCACTTCTGACACTTTAACATTCCCCCCGGTGACAAAAAGGTCCCTCGACCCTCCCTCGAGCCTCCCTCGACTCTGGGGCCCGAGGGACCTTTAGCGTCGTCGATCAGTTGGTCGGCGAGAACAGCGGCTTGCCGCCGGTGTCCTTGATGTCCGCGGCCCACATCTTCTGGATGTCGCCCACGACCTTGGCCGGCATGGCCACGTAGTCGAGCTCTTCCGCCATCTTGCCGCCCTTGGCGTAGGCCCAGGCAAAGAACTTGAGCGCCTCGGTCGCGGCCGCGATATCCGGCGGAGTCTTCGGGATCAGGATCCAGGTCGCGGCCGTCATCGGCCACGACTGGTCGCCCGGCTGATTGGCCAGGATCACGCCGTAGCCGGGCTGCGAATTCCAGTCGGCATTGGCAGCGGCGGCCTGGAAGGTTTCGGCCGACGGGCCGACAGTCTTGCCGGCCTTGTTGATCATCTTGGTGTGGGTGAGCTTGTTCTGCTTGGCATAGGCGTATTCGACGTAGCCGATCGAACCCTTAGTCTGGGCCACGTTGTTGGCGACGCCTTCGTTGCCCTTGGCGCCGATGCCGCCCGGCCACTGCACGGCCGTGGCGACGCCGACCTTGGACTTCCAGTCCGGGCTCACATCACCGAGGTAGTAAGCGAAGTTGTAGGTCGTGCCCGATCCGTCCGAGCGATGGACCACGGCGATCGCCTGCTTCGGCAGGGCGACGCCGGGGTTGAGCTTGGCGATGGCGGGATCGTCCCAACGCTTGATCTCGGTGAGGAAGATCTTGGCCATGGTCGGCCCATCGAGCGTGAGTTCGCCGGGCTTGATGCCCTCGAGATTCACGACCGGGACGATCGCGCCCATGACCATCGGGAACTGGGCGAGGCCCGAGTCGGTGAGCTCCTTGCCCGGCAGCGGCGCATCGGAGGCGCCGAAGGTCACGGTCTTGGCCTTGATCTGCTTGATGCCGCCGCCCGAGCCGATCGACTGGTAGTTCATGCCGACGCCGGTGTCTTTCTTGTAGGTGTCCGCCCACTTGGCATAGATCGGATAGGGGAAGGTGGCGCCAGCGCCGGAAATGTCGACGGCGCCCGCCGTCCACGAGGTGAGCGCAAGGCCGGTCGCCAGCAGGGTAATCTTCGTGAATTTCATCGGTCTCTCCATCGGTGCGGCCGTCGATACGGCCTCGAACGGGGAGTGGAGTAAGCGTCCTCCGTCACTGTCCTATGACAGTTATGTGACACTACCATGACACTCCCGGCAGGCCGGGGGATTGATCCAGGGCAAACATCCAGGGGATGCCGGTTTCCCGAGTTCAATAACTACGTGGAGTAAACTCAGCCGGCGGCCGGCAGCGTCACGGTAAAGGTCGAGCCCTTGCCGGGGGTGCTCTGGATGTCGAGCCGGCCGCGATGGCGGTTCACCACGTGCTTGACGATGGCGAGGCCGAGGCCGGTACCGCCGAGTTGGCGCGAGCGGGCATTGTCGACGCGGTAGAAGCGCTCGGTGAGGCGCGGCAGGTGGGCGGCCGGAATGCCGTCGCCCTCGTCGCTCACCGCCACGGCGATGCGACCAGGGCCATGGCCGGCTTGCGCTGCCGTCACCCGCACCACGGTCGCGGGCCTGGCATACTTCAGGGCATTGTCGATCAGGTTCTGGAACACGATGGTGAGTTCGTCGTGATCGCCCACCGCCCTGGGCAGGTTGGCGCCAACGGCAAGCTCGATGCCGACACCGCGCGACGCGGCCTTAAGCTGGAGGAGGTCCAGCACGCCGCGCAGCACCGACTCGAGATCGATCTCGCGGTCGGGCCGCGCATGTTCGTGCTGTTCGATGCGCGACAGCGTCAGGAGATCGTCGACCAGCCGGCGCATGCGGTCGGCCTGTTCGGCCATGATGCCGAGAAAGCGATCGCGCGCGGCGGTGTCGTCGCGGGCCGGGCCGCGCAGGGTTTCGATGAAGCCGGCGAGGCCCGCGATCGGAGTCTTGAGCTCGTGGCTGGCGTTGGCGACGAAATCGGCCCGCATGCGCTCGGCCCGCCGCTGCGCCGTGGTGTCGTGCAGCACGATCAGGGCGAGCGAACCGTCGGCCGCCGCCCGCGGCAGGCGCCGCAGATGGGCCACGACATCGATCTCGGGCGGGCCCGCCAGCACGAACTCGACGGCGCTCTGGTCGGCGCCGGCAAAATTGCCGTCAGCACCGGTATCGAGCAGGACATCGACCGCCGTCAGGAGCTGGGGATAGCGCAGCACCGTCGACAAGTCGCGCTCGGCGCCGACCGGGCCCAACAACGCCCTCGCCGCCAGGTTGGTGCGCACGATGCGGCGCTGGCGGTCGACGGCGATCAATGGATCGGGCAGGCCGTCGACGATGGCCTGCGCCGAGGCCGCGAGATTGTCGATCGAGGCGCGCTGGCGGCGCCAGCCGAGCGAGAGCGTCGCCGCCGCCGTCGCCAGCTCCTCGGTGGCTGGCGCGAACGACAGGCGCGGCATCACCGGCTCGCGCTCGTCGGACAATTCGCCGACGAAGCGGGCAAAGCGCGCCAGCGACCCGAGGTAGCGCTGGACGAGGAAAACCGTGACGACGCCGATCCCGGCCATCGCGATCAGGGTCGGTCGGCCAGCCAGCGCACCCGACCAGTGAAGGGCCGCAAGGGCCGCGAAGGAGGGCGCCAGCGCCACGCCGTTGGCCACGATGACGCGACGCAGGGGAATCGGCTGGTCGGCCATGACGGCGGCTCTAGGGATTGGGCCGCGGCATGAAGAGGCGGATCACGGCCAGGCCATAGACGAAGCCGCCGATATGGGCGGTCCAGGCGACCGGATCGCCGCCGGCGCCCGGCGTGCCGCCGAAGATCCCGAAGAAGACGTTGAGCGCGATCCACACGCCGGCGATGGGCAGCAGCGACGGCAGGCTGCCGACATAGCGCATCAGCATCAGCACGGCGCCGAACACGCCGCTGATGGCGCCCGATGCGCCCACCACGGGATCGGCCGAGTCGGGAAAGAAAAACACATGGACGAAGCCCGCGACGACGCCGGCCGACAGGTAGAACAACAGGAACCGGCGCGTGCCCAGCGCGCGCACGACCGGCACGCCGAAGGCCGCCAAGGTGATCATGTTGATGCCGAGATGCATCCAGCCGCCGTGCAGGAACTGATAGGTGATCGGTGCCAGCAGCAGAGACAGCACGTCGGGCCCGGCGCCGGAGGTGTAAGCCACCGGTATCAGGCCGAACTGCTGGATCATGTCGAGATCGAATTGCTCGGGCAGCAGCTCGCGCACGGCCTGGACCGCGACATTGATGCCGATCAGCCACAGCAGCACGGGCGGCAGGTTGATCGCCCGCTCACCGGCGCCGCGTCGTGGCCCCGGAAGGCGATTCTCGTCGAAAGGCATCCGATACTCCGCCTGAAACTCCACACTACCGCTTGGCGCCGCCCTGCCCGAGCGCACGCAACCGGAGCCGGAGCGCATTCAGCTTGATGAAGCCCTCGGCATCGCGCTGGTTGTAGGCACCTTGATCTTCTTCGAAGGTGACATGCTGCATCGAGTAGAGCGACTGGGGCGACTTGCGGCCGACAACCGTGGTGTTGCCCTTGTAGAGCTTGAGACGCACCGTGCCGGTCACATTCTCCTGGCTCTTGTCGATCAGCGCCTGCAGCATCTCGCGCTCGGGCGAGAACCAGAAGCCGAAATAGACCAGCTCGGCGTACTTCGGCATCAGCTCGTCCTTGAGATGGCCGGCGCCGCGATCGAGCGTGATCGATTCGATGCCGCGATGGGCGGCGTGGAGGATCGTGCCGCCCGGTGTCTCGTAGATGCCGCGGCTTTTCATGCCGACGAAGCGGTTCTCGACCAGGTCGAGGCGGCCGATGCCGTTGGCCTTGCCGAGCTCGTTGAGCTTGGTGAGCAGCGTCGCCGGCGACATTTTCACGCCGTCGATTGCCACGGCATCGCCCTTCTCGAAATCGACCGTGATGTAGGTCGCCTTGTCGGGCGCCGCCTCGGGCGAAATCGTGCGCTGGTAGACGCTCTCGTCGGCCTCCTCCCAAGGATCTTCCAGGATCTTGCCCTCGCTGGAGGAGTGCAGGAGGTTGGCGTCGACCGAGAACGGCGCCTCGCCGCGCTTGTCCTTGGCGATCGGGATCTGATGCTTCTCGGCGAACTCGATCAGCTTGGTGCGCGAGGTGAGCTCCCACTCGCGCCACGGCGCGATCACCTTGATGTCGGGCTTCAGTGCGTAATAGGCGAGCTCGAAGCGGACCTGGTCGTTGCCCTTGCCGGTGGCGCCGTGACAGACGGCATCGGCGCCGGTCTTGAGCGCGAGGTCGATCTGGTGCTTGGCGATCAGCGGACGGGCGATCGAGGTGCCGAGCAGGTATTGGCCCTCGTAGAGCGCGTTGGCGCGGAACATCGGAAAGACGAAATCCCTGACGAACTCCTCGCGCACATCGCCGATGACGATGTTCTCGGGCTTGATGCCCAGCATCTCGGCCTTCTCGCGCGCCGGGCTCAGTTCCTCGCCCTGGCCGAGGTCGGCGGTGAAGGTCACGACCTCGCAGCCATAGGCTGTCTGCAGCCACTTCAGAATGACCGAGGTGTCGAGGCCGCCGGAATAGGCCAGGACGACCTTCTTGATGTCGCCCTTCTTGTAAGGACCGGTATAAGTAGTGCTCATGGTCGCCTCGTGGCCGTCGATGTCTGTTCCGTGAAAGCGCGCGAATATAGCGACCGACCCCGTCCGGGCAAGCGGCCGCAAAGTTGCTATAGTGTGGCCCTAGTTTAACTCATCATGCCCACCGCCCTCGACCGCCTGACCTACGCCGCCCGCCAGACTGCGCGGGTGGCCTGGTATGCCGGCCATTACGCGGCCGGCCGGCGTCTGCTGAAGCCGATGCCCAAGCCCGATTTTCCCATCGGGCCCACGCCCTGCCGCGCCGAGCTGACCGGCGACATGCGCGCACTGTTCGAGCGCGAATGGCGCGATATCGCGGCCGGTCTGTTTCCGGCACCGCGCGCCCTGGGACCGGAGCCCGCCGAGTTCCTGCGCCGCAGCCTGCTTTATTTCCGCGACCTGCCCCAGGTCGACGCGCGGCGGCACGGCACGGCGGGCGACGAGCTGCCGCCCGGCACCCAGGCCGACGGCCTGCCCGACTACTACCGCCAGAACTTCCACTTCCAGAGCGATGGCTGGCTCTCGGAACATTCGGCCGCGATCTACGACACCCAGGTCGAGGTCCTGTTCACCGGCGCCGCCGACGCCATGCGCCGCCGCGCGCTGGCGCCGATCGCGGCGTGGCTCCAGGGCCGCAGCCAGCGCGACGTCCGCGGCCTCGACGTCGGCTGCGGCACCGGACGTCTGCTCGCTTCCCTGCACAGCGCCTGGCCCGGCATGAAACTCACCGGCATCGACCTCAGCGCCCCCTATCTCGCCGAGGCGCGTCGCCTGATCGGACGCACGGCTCGGGTGAAACTGGACGAAGCCGCGGCGGAAGCGCTGCCGTTCGACGATGCGAGCCTGGATCTCGTCGTCTCCTCGTTCCTGCTGCATGAGTTGCC
>JAQSDW010000183.1:9852-14694 GCA_029946105.1 Reyranella sp.
CGCACCGGCGCGCTGAGGCCACCATCGTTCACGATCTCGGCGAAGCGGTGGATGCGGTTGTTGGAGCTGCACTCGTAGGGTGCGCCCGGCCAGGGATTGAACGGGATCAAATTCACCTTGGCGTGGACCGGCGTCAGGAGGCGCACCAGTTCGCGCGCATCGGCATCGCTGTCGTTGATGCCTTTCAGCATGGCGTATTCGAAGGTGATGCGCCGGCTGTTTCGGGCGCCGGGATATTCGACACAGGCTTTTAGCAGCTCGGCGATGGGCCACTTCTTGTTGATCGGCACCAGCGTGTCGCGGACGTCGTCGCTGACGGCATGCAGCGACACGGCGAGATTGACGTCGAGCGCCTCGCCCACCTTGGGGATCATCGGCACGACGCCCGAGGTCGAGAGCGTGATGCGGCGCCGGCTGAGCGCGATGCCCTGATCGTCCATGACGATCTTGAGCGCGGTCACGACATTGTCGAAATTGTAGAGCGGCTCGCCCATGCCCATCATGACGATGTTGGAGAGCATGCGCTGGGCATCGGCCGTAGGCGTCGGCCATTCGCCGTAGCTGTCGCGCGCCACCATGAACTGGCCGACGATTTCCGCCGGCGACAGGTTGCGCACCAGCGGCTGGGTGCCGGTGTGGCAGAAGCTGCAGGTGAGCGTGCAGCCGACCTGGCTCGAGACGCAGACCGAGCCGCGGTCTTCCTCCGGGATATTGACGGTCTCGGCCTCGTTGCCGTCGGCGAAGCGCAGCAGCCACTTGCGCGTGCCGTCGACCGAGCGCTGCTCCGTGACGATGCCGGGACGGTCGATGACGAAGAGTTCGGCCAGCCGATCGCGAGTCTTCTTCGCGATGCTGGTCATCAGGCCGAAGTCGGTGACGCCGTGCCAGTAGATCCACTGCCACACCTGACGGGCACGGAACGGTTCGAGCCCAGCTTCGACCATGACCTGCTTGAGATCTTCGCGTGACAGGCCGATCAGGCTACGGCGCAGATCATTGCGGCCGTGCGCCAGCGGCTCGACGATCTGAAGCAGTTCGGTGGGCAGGAGGGCCATGTCGCGGCTGAGATAGGCGTCATGCCCGCCGGGCGCAACCAGGGCCGCCCAATCTACTGTTTTGAAAGCGCTTTTTGCCGTATCCGCTGCCGCCGCCGATAGACCGGATCACCGAATACCGGCAGCGGGACGGTTTCGGTCGGCGCGCCCTCGGCGACCGGTCGGGGGGCGTGACGGCCGAGGCTGGTCAGCCGGTCGTACATGACCAGGGCGCCGGCCACGCCCAAGTTGACCGAGAAGCGGGTCGGGATCTTGACCACATAGTCGCAGCGCGACTGAATTCCAGCCGACAGGCCCTCGCGCTCGGAGCCCATGATATAGGCGGCCTGGCGCGGGTGACGGAAACTCGGCAGGTCGATCGCATCGTCGGTGATTTCCACCCCGACCAGACGGCAGCCGAGCGGCAGGCGGAACGCTTCGAGGTCGGCAAAATGATAGGTTGGCACCGACCGAGGTGTATCAGACGTATCGCTGGCCGAGCCCTGGCGCGGATTGTACTGGGCCCGCACCGTGAAGACGAAGGAGGCGCCGAAGGCATGGGCCGTCCGGAACAAGGTGCCGACGTTCACGGCCTTGCTCGCGCCTTCGATTCCGATGCCGAAATAGCCTTTCATGGTCGGACGATTTGTTGCACTAATTCGTTGCGGGCGTTGCTGTCCCCCGGGTAGCGACCCGCTCGCCGTGAAACAAGGCCATAATGACCGTTCCTTCCCCGTTGGAAACCGTTCGCGCGCAGTACGAGACCCTCCCCTACCCGCCGCGCGACCCGCGCGACGAGGCGATCCGGCTGATCACCGGCACACCCAGCCACGTCCTCGAGATCAACCACTACCTGTTTTCGGGCCGACTCAACTTCACCCGGCCCTTCCGCGCCCTGGTCGCGGGCGGCGGCACGGGCGATGCCTGCATCATGCTGGCCCAGCAGCTCGCCGACCGGCGCTGCCCGGCTGAGGTCGTCTATCTCGATCTGTCGACCGCCTCGCGCCAGATCTGCGAAGCCCGCGCCAAGTCGCGCGGCCTGCGCAACATCCAGTTCGTGACCGGCTCGCTGCTCGATCTGCCGCAGATGAACATCGGCCAGTTCGACTACATCGACTGCACCGGCGTGCTTCACCACCTGCCCGAGCCCGACGTCGGCATGCGCGCCCTGGCAAGCGTCCTGCAACCCGACGGCGGGATCGGCGTGATGCTCTACGGCGAATACGGCCGCAGCGGCGTCTACCCGCTGCAGGAAATGCTGCGTACTCTCGCCCCGCTGTCCATGGCGATCGAGGACCGGCTGGCCATGGCCAGGCGCCTGATCCGCTTCCTGCCCACCACCAACCTGTTCCGCCGCAATCCCTACCTCAACGACCATGTCACCGGCGGCGACGCCGGCCTCTACGACCTGCTGCTGCACAGTTGCGACCGTGCCTTCACCGTGCCCGATATCGGCAAGATGGCCGCAGCAGCCGGCCTGCGGGTCGTGGCTTTCCTCGAACCGGTGCGCTACGAGCCCGCAACCTACATGAGCGATCCGGTGATCTCGCGGCAGATGAGCTCGCTGCCCCTGCTCGAGCGCGCCGCCTTCGCCGAACGCCTGGCCGGCAATCTGCGCACCCACGTGTTCTATGCCTCGCGCGCCGGCTTCGACACGGTGGCGCGGCCCGAGGATACGTCGGCCATCCCGGTCCTGCGCGACATGGATGCCCAGAAGCTGGCGGCCGGTCTGCAGCCCGGCTCGCCACTGATCGCCAATCTCGATGGCTTCCCGTGGCGGGCTCAGTTGCCGCCGCTGGCCGCGCGCATTATCGCGCAGATCGATGGCCGCAAGACCGTCGCAGAAATCTACACGTCGCTGGGTGCGCAAGGTGGTGCGGGGGGCGGCCTGCCGCAGTGGGAAGATTTCTACCACCAGTTCGAAGACCTCTACGTCAAGCTGAACGGCGTCAACCACCTGCTGCTGCGTTTCCGCACCTGAGTCGCCATGAACGGCCGCGTCCTGGCGATCGCGCTGGGTAACTCGCTCCTGTGGTCCGTCTACCTGCTGCTGACCCGCCATGTGGTGAGCGGCGCCCATCTCGATGCCTGGGCCTATACGCTGGTGCAGTTGCTGAGTGCCGGTCTCGCGATGCTGTGGGTCGGACGGCGAACGCCGGGAAACTGGCACGACTTGCTGGCGCCGTGGACGATCAGCTACGCCTTCATGCGTGTCGTCATCAACGGCTCGACGGCCGCAGCCGTCGTCTGGCTGGCGATTACCCAGAGCACCCTTCTGTCGACAGCGAGCGTGCTGATCGGCGCCGGCTTAGGTTGGGCGCTGACGCGGCAGGCACCTGCGCGCCGCGATTGGCCGGGCCTCGCACTGCTCGCCGTCGGCGTTGTGGCATTTGCCGTCGCGGTCGCCTCGGATACTGCCTGGCGCGGCATGCTGTGGCTGCTTCTGTCCGAATCCGTTGCGGTCGCGGCATCATGGATGATCGCCTATCACCCACGCAATCGTGTGACCGACCTCGCCGCACGCAGCCGCTTCACCGGCGAGATCCTGGTGGCGGCATCGCTCGCCTTCATCGTCGTCTGGTCGCTTGCCGGGTTGTTGGGCTTCATGGCCTCGCCGTGGGCCGGGGCGGGTGACGCCTTTGGGCGCATCGACCTCTGGTTCTATGCCGTGCTGGCCGGGTTGCTGTTCCGGGCGCCCGGAACCTGGCTCGGCTTCTGGACGATCAACACCACGGGCGTTCAGACCTACCTGATCGCCCTCACGGCCATGCCGTTTTTCGCCGTTGCCCTCGAAGCCGCGGCCGCACGGCTGGGCTGGCTCACGCCGCCGGACCTCTCGACCGCGGAATGGCTCGGCGCCGCAATCATCCTGGCCGGCGCGGTCTGGCTGATTACGATCCGGCTGAGAGCGCCAACAGGCGGCGCTCCATGAGCCGACGCTCCGGCGTGGTGTGGGCCAGGGCCAGGGCGCGTTCGAGATGCGTTCGTGCCTCCCCCTCGCGCCGCAGGTCGATCAGGAAGGCCGCCGCCGCGGCGTGACCGTAAGGGCTGGCCGTGAGCAGTGGCAGGCAGGCATTCACTGCATCGAGTCCCGCCGCTGCTCCCTCCGCATGGCCAAGCGCCACGGCCCGGGCGAGGGCTGCCATCGGCGAGCCGTCGATTGCAACGATCTGATCGTAGGTCGCCGCGATCCGCCGCCAGTCCGTCTCCGCCGTGCTTCGGGCGACGGCATGCAGCGAAGCGATCTCGGCGCGCAGATGCCAGACGGTCAGTTCGCAGCCGGTGGCGGATCGCTGAAGATGATCGAGGCCGAGCCCGATCAAGCCGGCATCCCACCGCTCGCGTGGCTGATCCTCCAGAAGTTGAGCCGCTCCTTCGGGATCGACGCGCGTGCCGATGCGGGCCGCCGTGAGCGCCAGCAGGGCCGCTAGCGCGTCGCTTGCCGGCCCGCGGGTCATGGGATGCGTCGCCAGGGCGCGCGCCAGCCGAACCGCCTCGACGCACAGCTCGGGCTGAACCAGCACCTCGCCCGAGGAAGCCGAGTAGCCCTCGCTGAACATGAGATAGAGCGCAGTGCGTACCGACTCGGCGCGCTCCGGCAGGTCATCGGGCGGCGGCGGCTCGATCGCGATGTCGGCCGCCTCGAGCTGACGGCGCGCCCGCACGAGTCGCTGGGCAATCGTCGTCGGCTCGGCCAGCAAACCCGAGGCGATCTGCGACACGGTGAGACCGCACACGGTCTTGAGGGCGAAGGTCACGCGCAGATCGGGCGACAGGACCGGATGACAGACCGCGAACAGCAGCGCCA
>JAQSDW010000183.1:14794-20710 GCA_029946105.1 Reyranella sp.
GCGGCGACGAGGCGGTGGGTTGAATCGCGCGCCAGCGAGGCGACGAGGTCGTGGACGGGAGCGCTCAGCCGGACGCCTTTGCCTCGTCGACGGTCATGCTGTCGACCGGCCTCAGCTCAATCCAGTTGGTGCCGTTCCACAGGTGCGGGCATTCCTTGGCGATCGCCTCGGCCTCGGCGAGATCCTTGGCTTCGATCGTGAAATAGCCGCCGACCACGTCCTTGGCCTCGGCATAGGGGCCATCGCTCGCGACGGGCTTGCCGCCCGTGACCTTGATGTGGCGGACGCCGCCGGCGGCCAGCTTCTCGCCGCCGACCAGCTTGCCCTTCTCGCGCATCGTGCTCGACCAGGTGTAGTAGCGCTTGACCACTTCCATCATCTTTTCGCGCGGCAGGTCGGCCATGTTGCCGGGGCCCTGGTGCAGCAGCAGCATATATTGAGCCATGTCGATCTCCTGGGTTGAGACGGCCAAGTCGCTTGCCGTCACCTCATAGACGTTCGACCCTGCCGGGAATCGACATCACGCCGGCTTTTTGTTCAACGCCTCGGGATTGAGGACGTTGATCGGCTTGCCGTCGAGCCAGGCTTCGATGTCCTTGATCGTGCCGTCGTAGAAGTAGCGGTAGCTCTCCTCGACGACGTAGCCCAGGTGAGGAATAAGCGTGATGTTGTCGAGCTTGATGAAGGGATGGTCGGCCGACATCGGCTCCTTGTCGTAGACGTCGAGACCGGCGTGCATGATGGTGCGGTTCTTCAGCGCCGCGATCAGGGCAACTTCATCGACGATCGGCCCGCGCGAAGTGTTCACCAGGATCGCGGTCTTCTTCATCTTGGCGAGGTCGGCCGCACCGATCAGGCCGCGGGTACGATCCGACAGGGCGAGGTGGATCGACACGAAATCCGATGTCGCCAGCAGCTCGTCCTTGCTGACGTACCTGGCACCGCCCGCCTCGGCCTTCTCGGGCGTGAGGTTCTGGCTCCAGGCCACGACGTCCATGCCGAAAGCCTTGCCATAGTGAGCCGCGCGGCTACCCAGCTTGCCGAGACCGAGAATGCCCAGCCGCTTGCCCTCGAGCACGACCATCTGTTCGATGCCGTCGTGCCACTTGCCCTGACGCGCCAGCCGCTCGGCCTTGGCGAGGTCGCGGGCACACATCATCAGCAACGCCCAACCGAGTTCCGCCGTCGGCGCATTCGAGCCGCCGCCGGGCGTGGTGGAGATGGGAATGCCGCGATCGGTCGCCGCCTTGTCGTCGAGGCTCGCGGCACGCGCGCCGGTCAGCACCATGAACTGGAGGTTGGGCAGCTTCTCGATCAGCGCCCGCGGAAAGGCGGTGCGCTCGCGCAGCAAGCCCAGGATATGGAACGGCGCCAGTTTTTGCACTGCATCATCGACCGAGCTGAAGGGCTGATTGAAGACCGTGATCTCGATGCCGCGCTTCCTCAGCCGATCCCAATCGGCCATGCGCATGGCTACCTTCTGATAATCGTCGAGCAGGGCGAGCTTGATCGTTTGCGGCATGGCGTTTCCTGGGAGATGATGGGTTGGCCCGATACTATAGCCGCAGGAGGCGGTTATGAGCATCACCGTCAAGCCGACCCAGCCGCAATTCCATCCGCAGTTCGGGGCCGAGATTTCCGGGATCGACCTTGCGCAGCCGCTGAAAGCGGCCGACCGGGAAGCGATCGCCGCCGCCATCGATCGCTATGCGGTCGTGGTGTTCCACAACCAGAAACTGACCGACGACCAGCAGATCGACTTCGCCCGCCATTTCGGGCCGATCCATTCGTCGGCCCAGAAGGCACGGCATCGCGGGATCAAGCACCGCCTGGTGCGCGACGAGATCGCCGACATCTCCAATCTCGACGGCGATTCGAAGGTCCTCGAGCAGAACAGCAAGCGCCGCCTGGACTGGCTGGCCAATCGGCTGTGGCACACCGACGCCTCGTTCCGCGCCATCCCCGGGGCGCTGTCGATGCTCTACGCTCATATCGTGCCGCCCGAGGGCGGCAATACGGAATTCGCCGACCTGCGCGCGGCCTATGACGACCTGCCCGCCCCGACGAAGAAGCAACTCGACGGCTTGGTCGCCGAACATTCGATCTGGCATTCGCGGGGCCAGCTCAGCGTCACCAACTACACGCCGGAAGAAATCGCCAGCCTGCCACCGGTGCCGCAGCGTGTCGTGCGCACCCATCCCGGCTCCAGGCGCAAGACGCTCTATGTCGCCGCACACGCCTCGCACATTCTCGGCATGCCGGTCGCCGACGGCCGCCTGCTGCTGCTCGACCTGATGGAGCACGCCACCCAGCCGAAATTCGTGCATGCCCATACCTGGCGCGAAGGCGACCTGGTGATCTGGGACAACCGCTGCACCATGCATCGCGCCCGGCCGTTCGACACCAACCAGGTGCGCGACCTCCGCCGCGTCACCACGGCCGACATCGCCTCGACGCTGGAACAGGCGGCCTAGGAGCAGCCGATGCCGCGGCCCGTCGATATCTGGCTGGCCTCGGGCGTGCGCACGCCCTTCGCCAAGGTCGACGGCCCGTTAAGCGCTTTCGACGCCATCGAACTCTCGGTGCCGGTAGCGCGCCACATGGTGGGGCTGCTCAAAGGTGGCAAACCCGACTTCGCTGTCTGGGGCACGGTCGTGCCCAATCTCACCTGGAGCAACATTGCCCGCGAAGTGCTGATGGACGCCGGGGTCGACGCCGCGGTCCTCGCCTTCTCCACCGTCATGGCCTGCTCGACCAGCATGGTGGGCGCCATCGAGGCCGCCGGCATGATCGACGGCGATGCCTACAACCTTGCCCTCGTGGGCGGCGTCGACAGCCTGAGCCGCATCCAGGTCGGCCTCGGTCAAAAACTGTCGGACTGGCTGCGCAAGTTCCAGCAGGCGCGCTCGCTCGGCCAGAAGCTCGATCATCTTACCGACCTGCATTTGCGCGACGTGCGCCTCTACATCCCGGCCATCAGCAACCGCACGACCGGCATGAGCATGGGCGAGCATACCGAGATCACCGCCAAGGAGTGGGAGATCGGCCGCGCCGAACAGGACGAGATCGCGCTCCAGAGTCATCGCAATTCGGTGGCCGCCTGGGAGCGCGGCTTCTTCGACGATCTCGTGATCCCGATAGGCGAGGTGAAGCGCGACACGATCCCCCGCAAGGACACGTCGCTGGAAAAGCTCGCGCGCCTGCCGCCGTCATTCGACCGCACCAGCGGCAAGGGAAGTCTCACCGCCGGAAATTCCTCGCCGCTCACCGATGGCGCGGCGGCCATCTGGGTCGCTTCGTCAAAAGGTCTGGAACGCCTGACACCCAACACGCCGCGCGTAAAACTGGTCGACTGGGAGATCGGCGCGGTCGATTTCCGGATCGAGGGGCTCCTGATGGCGCCGGCCTTCGCCATCCCGCGCCTGCTGGCACGGCATGACCTGCGCTACGACGACATCCACCTCTGGGAGATCCACGAGGCGTTTGCGGCCCAGCTGGCGTTTCATCTGAAGGCCTTGCGGGACACGACGTTCCTGCGCGACCGCGTCAAGGTGCCGCGCGATTTCGGCCCCTTCCCGCGCGAGCGGCTCAATCCCACCGGCGGCAGCACGGCGATCGGCCATCCCTTTGGCGCCACGGGTGCGCGCATCATCAGCCAGGCGGTGAAGGAGCTGGCCGCGATGCCACGGGGACAGCATGGGGGCCAGCGCGCCATCGTCAGCATCTGCGCCGACGGCGGCCAGGGCAGCGTGCTGCTGCTCGAAGCGGCCTGAACTCTACGAGACCGCGATATTGTCGATCAGGCGGGTGCGCCCCAGGCGCGTCGCCGCGATCACCCGGGCCGGGCCGGTGACTTTTTCGAACGGCCTCAGGCTCTCGGCATCGACGACGGTCAGGTATTCGACCTTGTCGAAGCCCGCGGCCAGCAGCGCCTTCGACGCCGCCGCCGTCGCTTCCGAACACGACGAACGACCATCGCGAACAGTTTGTGCCACGGTGTTCATCTCGCGATAAAGCTGCAGCGCCGTCGTCCGCTCGGCGGCGCTGAGGTAGCGGTTGCGCGACGACATGGCGAGACCATCGGGCTCGCGCACCGTCGGCATGCCCACGATCTCCATCGGCATGGCGAGATCGCGCACCATGGTTTTTATGACCTGGAGCTGCTGGTAATCCTTTTCGCCGAAATAGCCGCGATCCGGCATGGCCATCATCAGGAGTTTGGTGACCACCGTCGCCACGCCATCGAAATGACCCGGCCTGAACGGACCGCACAGTCCATCGGTGACGCCCGTCACCTTGACCGTGGTCAGCATCGGCACCGGATACATCTCGTCCTTGTCCGGTGCGAAGACGATGCGGCAGCCCGCGGTTTCCAGCTTGGCGAAATCGCCCGCTTCGTCGCGCGGATAGGCGGCGAAATCCTCGTTCGGCCCGAACTGGGTCGGATTGACGAAGATCGACGCTGCCGGCACGTCGCCGCGATCGAGCGCGCCCTTCACCAGGCTGACATGGCCCTCGTGCAGCGCACCCATGGTCGGAACCAGGCCGACGGTGCGGCCGGCGGCGCGGAAAGCAGCAACCGCATGGCGCAATTCCACGACGGTTCGTACGATCGTGAGTTTCTCAGGCATAATCATCTTTCATCTCCAAACGATATCCGAAAGAAAACCATGTTGCCCAGACCCGGTGTTACCCGAGATCTCGCCCATTTCGTTGCCGAAACCAAATGGCAAAACATCCCGGATCAGATTCGCCACGAAGCCAAACGCGCGCTGCTGAATTTCTTTGCCGTCGCCATCGCGGGCTGCCGCACAGCGCCCATCGAGATGGCGCTCGCCTCCCTCGCCGAATTCTCGGGCGGCAAGCAGGCGACCGTCATCGGCCGGAGCGAACGCATCGATGCGCTCGGCGCCGCCTTTCTCAACGCGGCCGGCGCCAACGTCTTCGACTATTGCGATACGCACCTCCCCACCGTCGTTCACCCGACCTCGCCCGTGGCCCCGGCGCTGTTTTCGCTCGCAGAGATGCGGCGCGTGAGCGGACCGGATCTGCTGCTGGCCTTCGTGCTCGGCTTCGAGATCGAATGCCGGGTGGGTTGCGCCGTCTCGCCCGGCCACTACCCGAAAGGCTGGCACATCACCTCGACCTGCGGCGTCTTTGGCGCCGCCGCAGGTGCTGCCAAGCTGCTCGGCCTCAGCGCACAGCAGATCGTCTGGGCGCTGGGCAACGCTTCCACCCAATCGGCCGGCCTGTGCGAATGTCTCGGCTGGCCGGCCAAGAGCGTCAGCGTCGGCAACGCGGCGCGCAACGGCCTGTGGTCGGCGCTGCTGGCCGAAAAAGGCTTCGAGGGGCCGGCCGAGCCGATCGCCGGCACCCAGGGCTTCCTCGCCGCAATGGGCGAGCCGCCGAACTGGAAGGCACTGACCGAGGGCGTCGGCGAGACCTGGGAGCTAAACGACAATTCGATCAAGCCTTATCCCTGCGGCTTCGTCATTCACCCGCTGCTCGACTGCGCACTCGACTGGCGGCGCGATCATCCCACCGATCAGGTGGCGCGGGTCGCCATCCGCGGCAATCCCCTGCTGCTGCAGCGGACCGACCGCGCCGATGTGGCGACCGGACGCGAGGCCCAGGTGAGCCTTCAGCACGCCGTCGCCGCGGCGCTGGTGACCGGCAAGGCCGGCCTCGACCAGTTCACCGATGCCTGCGTAGAAGACCCTGAAGTTGCCACGATGCGCCGCAGGATCGAGGTCGCCAGCGATCCCGCGATCTCCACCATCGCGGTCGAGATGGATTTCTGGACGGCCGATGGCCGCAAGCACAGCGTCGCGACCAAAGCCGCGCGCGGCAGCTCGTCGAACCCGATGACGGATGAGGAGATCGAGCAGAAGCTTCGCGCCGAGGCCGGCCGCTGGC
>JAQSDW010000184.1 GCA_029946105.1 Reyranella sp.
CCCCCCGCCCCCCCAGCCATGAACGACTTCGGCGCTTTCGTTCCCGGGCCGCGGACGCAGATCGCGCCCACGGGATCGGGTCGCCTCGATGGTCTCACCTTCGTCGTAAAGGACCTGATCGATGTTGCCGGCACCGTCACCGGTGGTGGCAATCCCGACTGGCACGGGCAGCAGGAGCAGGTGTCGACGTCGGCGATGGCCGTGCAACGCTTCCTGCAGGCCGGCGCCACGATGGTCGGCAAGACCGTCACCGACGAACTCGCCTTCAGTCTCGAAGGCGAGAACGAGCACTACGGCACGCCCATCAATCCACGCTGTCCCGAACGTCTGCCCGGCGGCTCGTCGAGCGGCTCGGCGGTGGCCGTGGCGGCCGGCCTAGCCGACCTCGGTCTCGGCACCGACACCGGCGGTTCGGTGCGGGTGCCGGCGAGCTTCTGCGGCCTCTACGGCTATCGCCCGACTCACGGCCGCGTGCCGATGACGGGCGTCATCCCCTTCGCACCCAGCTTTGACACGGTGGGACTCTTTGCCCGCACACCGGCGCATCTGTCGGAGGGCGGCCTCACGCTCCTGCAGGCACCGTCGCCGGAGGCACGCCCCGTGCGATTGCTGTTGGCGACCGACGCTTTCGCCCTGGCCGACCCCGAAGCCCAGGCGCCATTGCGCGAAGCCGCTGCCCGTCTCGGTGTCGCGGAGGAGGTCGAGGTCTACGATGGTCGCGCGGCGGAGCACAACGAGGCCTACACCACACTGCAGGGCCTCGACGTGATGCGCGCGTTGGGCCTCTTCCTCGAGTCGGGCCCGCGCTTCGGCGCGACCATCGCGCCGCGCTTCGAGGGCGCGCGCGCCCTGGATCCCGCCGTCGAACCGCAATGGCGCGCGTTGCGCCGCGAATTCGCCGACCGTATGCACACGCTGCTGCCGGCGGGAACCCTGCTGCTGTTGCCCACGACGCCGGGTATCGCGCCGCTGCGTTTCCTGCGCGATGCCCATGCCGAGCATTTTTATCGGGGCGCCCTCACGCTTTGTTCCGTGGCGGGCCTTGCCCGCCTTCCCGTGGCCACGCTGCCGGTTGCCACGCTCGATGGCTGTCCGCTTGGTCTTTCCGTGATCGCGGGGCCTGACGAGGACGAGACGCTGCTGGCCTTCGTGACGTCAACTGCTGCGGCGTTTCCGACCTAGCGGCGGTCTACCTTTTCGCGGAGTCGCTCGTGCTGTGCGGCGACTTCGGGAGTCATCGCATCGGCGAAGTCGGCCAATTCGAAAACCGGGCGGATTTCGATCTCGCTGGGGCCGAGCATCGGATTGGGACAGCGCTTCACCCACTCGACCGCCTCGGCCATATCCTTGACCTGCCAGAGCCAGAATCCGGCGACCAGCTCGCGGGTTTGAGGGAAGGGGCCGTCAACGACAGTGCGGCTGGGGCCGTCGAAAGCCACGCGCTTGCCCTTCGCCGAAGGATGCAGGCCCTCGCCGGCCAGAAGGATGCCGGCTTCGATCAACGCCTCGTTGAATTTGCCCATGGCCTCGAGCAGTTCGGTCGAGGGCATGAGGCCTGCTTCACTATCGTTCGTCGCCTTCAACAGTATCATGACGCGCATCGTTGTCTCCTTCGACTTGTCTGGATTTTCTCTAGTCGTGCACCGCACAGCCGCAGCTCGAAGAGTGATAGCGGCCGATCGGCTCGACCATGCCACCCTTGCCGTACATGTCGTGGGGGCGGACCCAGTCGGCAAGCGAATGATGCGGCCCTGTCTCGTTGCGGCCCTTGGGCATCATGTCGAGGATGCCATAGGCGCCGAGGAAGCTCTCGCCGCCGCGGCCGAAGCTCGAGAAGGTGTGGAAGATCTGGCCGCCCTCGTCCTTGTAGAAGACGCTGTTGCCGGAAAGATCTGCCAGGCCGGGATTGGTCTGGCGGAAATTGTAGAAGGCGTTCTTTGCCGCCAGCTGCTCGGGCGTGAAGGACACGTTGAAGTCATAGTTGAAGTCGTTGTGGAACGCCGACACGAACGGGAACTTCCAGCCCATGCGCTTGCGCACCGTCTCGATCTCGTCGATCGGCGCGCGCGCGACGGCGGCGTAAGTGACGTCATGATTCTGCAGATGGACCAATATTCCTTCCAGGTGATCGACCTCGAAGAAGCAGCCGACGCAATGATGGGTTTGGCCCGGCCCCATCATGAAATGTTTCAGGAAGAGCTGGCTGCGGCCCTCGAACAGGTCGGAGAGCGTCGTCTTTCCAGCCGGCGCGTCGAAGAGGTAGTCCTTCTCGACTTTGACCCAGGGGAGCTGGCGCCGCTCCACGCTCAGCGCGTCGCGGGCCCGGGTGAGGGCCTTTTCCTTTTCGAGGAGCGCGGCGCGGGCGCGGAGCCATTCCACGCGGGAAGCGATCTGATGCTGCATGGTCGGCCTCGCGGATAATAGTTAACCGGTAAGTTAACTATTATCGGATCAGCCCGGCGTCAAGACCCACGACCCGGAGTCTTTTCAGCTCCGCGGCCAGACCGGTGGGCGCTTGGCGAGAAAGGCGTCGACGCCCTCGGCGAAATCGGGCGTGTCGGCGAGTGCTGCCACCGTTTCGAGTTCGTAGGCCATACCCTCCTCGAAGCTCTTGCCGCCGCCCAGGGTGACGGTGCGCCGAATGGCGGCCAGCGCCGCCGGCGACTTCGACGCCAGCTCCTCGCCGTAGGCCTGTACGCGCGCGCGCAGTTCCTCTGGTGCCACGAGTTCGTCGACCAAGCCCCAGACGCGCGCTTCCTCGGCCGGCACCATGCGGCCCTCGTAGAGATAGCGGATGGCGCGCGGCCGTCCGATCAGGTGGGCCAGCGCTTGGGTGGTGGCGATCGGCGGGATGAAGCCGATGCGGATCTCGGGTTGGCCGAGCTTGGCGTTGGCGGCGGCGAAACGGAGGTCGCAATGCAGCGTCATCTCCAGGCCGCCGCCCACCGCCGTGCCGTTGATCGCGGCCAGCAGCGGTTTGGTCGAGCCGCGCAGCAGTCGGACGATCTGATGGCAGCGCGTGGCCCAGCCGCGCATGCCGTCGGACTTCATGCCCTTGAAGACCTTGAGATCGGCGCCGGCGCTGAGATAGCCCGGTACGGCGCTCGCCAGCACCAGCACCCGCACGTCGGGATCGGCGAGCATCGCGGCGATGCCGTCATGGGTTTCGTCGACCATCTCGTGGATGAAAGCGTTGACCGGCGGCCGGTTGAATTCGAGCCAGCCGACGTGGGCGGCGGTCGAGAGGCGGACGAAGGAGGGAGGATTGGTCATCGATCGTTGCTCTATTGGACGGTTTGGCCGAACCGAGTGTGTCTCGACTTGGCGTTCCTGTCTTCCTGGAACGCGATGGGGTAGGGTCGTCGGGACCGGCGGTGATCAGACGTTCGGCCTGCCGGGGGAAGTAACGATGCTGAAGAAGCTTTCAGTCGCGGCGGCGGTACTGCTGGCGATGGGCGGCGCAGCCCTCGCCGAGCCGGTGGCCTATACTTGGACCGGCGCCGGCCAGGGCTCGGGCAAGTGCACAAGCTACAAGATGACGGTCGATGTCATGGTCGACGGCACGGTGGTGAAGGGTCTGTTCAAGCAGGAGGGCCGGACCGAGCGACACTTCGAGTCGACCCTGGGCGCCGGCGGCACGATCAAGGCCAAGGCCAAGCTCGACGGCGGCAGCACGATGGACGTCAAGGGCACGATCAATGACGGCGAGAGCCGGGTCGTCCTCGACGGTTACTGCAAGTTCGACGCGAAGTTGGTGCGGAAGTAGGACGCCCGACCGGCAATGAAACGTCGATCCCTCCTCGGTGTCGTCGGTGCCGGAATGGCCTCGGCCGCGCTCGGCGGCTGCGGTGCACCGGCGAGGCTGGCCGCGCCACCGGAGAGGCTCGAAGCTTCTGCTCGTTTTCCCGGCATGCCGGAGGACTGCCGCATCGTCCTCGACGGCAGCAACGACAGGCTTTTGGGGCGGATCGCCCTCGAAGCTTCGCGTCGCGAGGCCGCCTATGCGCTCAGCCGGGGAGGCATGCTCGGGCCGGTGGAGTTTCTCGCCATCTCGGGAGGCGGCGAGAATGGCGCCTACGGGGCGGGGTTGCTGACGGCCTGGACGCAACTGGGCACCCGGCCGGAATTCAAGGGCGTGACCGGCGTCAGCACCGGGGCACTCACGGCGCCATTCGCCTTCCTCGGTCCAGAATACGACAAGGAACTCGAGCAGGTCTATACGGACACCAGTACCGTCGACGTCATGACCAGTCGCGGGCTGCTGATCGGGCTGCTGGGCGATTCGCTCTATGATTCCGCGCCGCTATTGCGTTTGATCCGGCGTTTCGTGACGCCTTCATTGCTGGCGGCGATCGCCCGCGAATACACCGAAAAAGGCCGGCTTCTCTTCGTTGCGACGACCAACCTCGACGTGCCGGTCGGGGTGCTGTGGAACATGGGCTCGATCGCCTCCAGCGGCCATGCGCGGGCAGCGGAACTCTTCGCCAATATCCTGCTCGCGTCGGCGTCGATCCCCGGCATCCTGCCGCCGGTGATGTTCGACATCGAGGTGGGTGGCGAACGCTACCAGGAAATGCATGTCGATGGCGGCACGCTGGCCCAGGTGGTTCTCTATCCACCGTCGCTCGGCGGCGATGATCTGCTGAAAGAGGCGACGGTCGCGAAGCTGCCGAACCTCGCGAAGTTGCTCGACCGTCGACGCCGGTTGTTCATCATTCGCAACGCCCGGCCGGGCGCCAATCAGGTGACGGTGGCGCGCAACACCATGGAGATCGCCGACCGCGCTGTTGTGACGCTGATCCAGTCGCAGGGGCTGAGCGATCTCTACCAGCTCTACGTCATCGCCCGGCGTGACAGCATCGACTACAACGTGACGTCCATTCCCGAGAGTTTTACCGACAAGCTCAAGGAACCGTTCGACCAGGCCTACATGCGCAGGCTCTATGCGGTCGGTCGCGACGCGATGTTGACGGGTTCGCCGTGGCGGAACGTGCCGCCGGGTTTCAATCCGATGTCGATCAATCAGATCAATCAACTCGCCGCTAACTGACGATGCCAGGATACGATTGCGCAGGCGGGCAGCCTCGCGCTCAATCCACCATCACATTGCCTTGGGCATCGACGCGCAGGGACACTTCGGTTGCGCCCCGCAGCGCCCGGGCGCGCCAGGTTCCGTCGGCGGTCTTGCTCACGACGCGGGCCTTCCTGTAGCCGTCGGCTTCGATCGCGGCCCGGGCGTCGCCTTCAGTGAGGCCGCCGAGGATTGTGTCGGCGGGCGTCCCGTCAGATGTTGTCGCGACGGTAGACGTTTGGGCAGATGCGGGGACAACAGCGGGCGGAACAAAGACGGATGACCGGCTGCGCGGCTGCATGGGCACCGGAGCCTGGCGGGCGACCAAGGCTGATGCTGGCAGGGTCGGCGTGGGCTTGGCAGCCTGAGGGGACTGCGCCACCTCCGTCCGGGATGGCAGCAGGATCCCAGCGGCAGGTTTATCCAGTGCGCTTGGCGCATAGGACGACCGCAACAGCTGGGCACTGGCGACACTGGCCGCCGTGCTCACAAGGGCGAAAGCTATAACTAAGCGCTTCATTGCCTGGTCCTGCCGTTATGTCCCACCTAACGACGAGGTAACGTTGCAAGCGGGCAAGCGTTCCGATGGAACTGTGTGCAGCGCACACCGTTGTCTGAGTATGAGACAGCAACCCGCGCTCGAAACGATCAGCCCCTATCTGGTACTTGGCCAGGCCGACCTGGGCGGGCGCCCCGTCGTCGAGACGGCACGGGCGCTGCATGACCTGATCGTGACCTTCGGCCCGCTGGGGCACTATTCCGTCCATTCGGTCGAGGACGAATGTGGCCCGGCCGTCCATTGCGCTTTCGAACACAAGGCCGATGCCGATCGGCTGTCGGCGATTGTGGGCGCCATAGAGGTTGTTCGCTACCAGCGCTATCGCAGTGAACGCGTCTTCTGCCTGGACGCCGCCACCACGCGGGCGATCGGCCGTGCCCTGGCAAGCCGGCGCCGGGGATGAGGCGCTGGCTGCGTTGAAGACCGCGCACGTCGACGATAGATTTCGGCATGACCTTGCCGACATTCGAAACCAGACGACTTCTGCTGCGCCCGATCGAGGAGAGCGACGCCCAGGGCCTCCATGCGGCCTTTGGCGACACGGAGGCGATGCGGTTCTGGGATTCGCTGCCCTCGGTCGACCTGGCGGAAACCGCCAGCCGCATCCGCCAGACCCTGGCGGTCGAGCAGCGCTGGCATGGCATGTGGGCGATCATGGCGCGGTCGGGCGGCTTTGCCGGCATGATCAACTATCACGCCGTCGATCCGCGTAATCGGCGGCTGGCGCTAGGCTGGATCGTCGTGCCGGCCTTCCGGCACCAGGGCCTGATGACGGAGGCGGCGCAGATCGTCCTGCATCACTGTTTCGCGGCGATGGAGATGCACCGGATCGAGGCGCTGATCGAACCGGAGAACACCGCGTCCCGCGGGCTGGCCGTAAAACTCGGCTTCACGCAGGAGTCGGACGCAATGCGCGATCGGCTTCTCGTCGACGGCCAGTACCGTCCTTTGCTGATGTACGGCCTGTTGCAGTCGGATTGGGCCGCTTAGCGCCCGAACGCCTGACGTAGCGCGGCGACCGTTTCGGCCAGCGCCGCGCGGTCGGCCGCCTCGTTGTATTCGATATGGTGGCCCAAGTAGCTCACTGGTTTGTCGCGCAGGCTCGCCATATTGAAGCCGTAATGGGCCCCGGGATAGACCACGAGCCGCAGCAGCGCGCCTTCTCCGCTGCGCTGGGCCATCTTCTGTTGGCAGATCTCGGCCGGCGTCCAGTCGTCGAGCGCGCCGATCAGGATCAGGGTTGGCACGGAGACCGTGCCGTTGAAGTCCTGGCAATGCGGATAATAGGCAATGGCGGCGCGGAAATGCCGGTCATACAGCGCCTCTTCGCCGCCGCTCGACACCGCCGAAAGCGCGACGATGGCGCCCTGCGAGTAGCCGAGTAGGGCGATGCGCTCGGGATCGATGAATGGCTGCCCAGTCAGCCACGCGAGCGCGCCGTAGGCATCGGCCATCCGGTCGACGGGATCGGTCCAGTAGTTGCTGCCGCAGCGGTCCTTGATGCCGCGCGGCCCGAAGCTGTCGACGATCAGTAGAGCATAGCCGAGCGCCACGATGCGGGCGCCGGCGGCGTCCTCCGACTCGCGCGGCCCACGTCCGCCGCAGCCATGGAGCTGCACGACGGCGGGGAACGGGCCGTCACCCGTAGGGCGATAAAATTCGCCGGTGAGTTCGACGGTGATCGCGACGGAGATCGGTTGGCCGCGTTCCTTGAAGAGGCGCTGCTGCAGCGGCGTCGGCGGAGTGACGGCGCTATGAAAACGCACGGTTTCGGCCGCCACCGGCAGGGCCGCCACAACTGCAACAACGAGGAACGCCGCGATCAACGCTCTCATGACGCTACCGTCCGGCGATTCGCCGCTGCGGTCAAGCAAACCTAGCGGCAAATCGCCGGCGAGACGCTCAGCGCCTCATCAGTCGTAGCAGTGTCAGTCGTAGCGGTTGCTGGGGGCGGTGGCCGCACCGATGGCGGCGCCACCCAGGCCGCCGACGACGGCACCGGCCACCGGGTTGCCGACCGTTGAGCCGACCACGGCGCCGGTGCCGGCGCCGATCGCGCCGCCGGTCAGCGCCCGGTCGACGGGCCTCTCACCGCAGGCGGCGGTTGCTACGGCGATGGCCGCAAGGATGGCGAGGGATCGAATGCGCGACATGACAACCTCCTGGGCAAAGGCGATGGCAAACAAACACGATGGCAACTACGATCCCGCGACAACGGGCAAGGTCGTCGTGCGGTTGCCGTCGGTGTCGGTGCTGCGGCGGGCGTGTGTCTTTTGGGTCACGCGATGGCCTGACAAGGATGGGCCTGGCAAGGATGGCGTGGCAGGAATGTGGCGTGTCGTCGTCGGCGGCTGCTATGGCCTTCCCGTCTACGGCCCCCCGTCTACGGTCCCACTGCGCGGTGTCCCGCCAGCACCCCCGCCTGTCCTTGCGCCGCTGGCACCTCCAGCACGGCGCAGCGGCTGCCCATCAGCCCGGGGCGGAACGCCACCTCGACGAATCGTGTCTCGCCCGGCCCGACATTCACGGCCATGTCGGCGCCGCCGTCGGTACCCGTGCATTTGACGTCGATCGAAGCCGGCGCGCCCTGCAGCCACACCCAGGTATCCGGCGCGAGCTCGGTCTGCGGCGTGCCGCCGATGGTGACGGGGATTGCCGCCATTGCCCCCATCAGGCCGCGGCGATAGACATAGAGCGATCCCTTGTCGGACGGCGGTGGCGCGAACTGCTTGCCTTTGGCATCCTCCTGCGCCGTTTCCATCGGCACGCTGGCGCAGCCGGCGAGAATGAGAAGCGGCGCCAACAGCAGTGCGGCACGAGACGACAGTGGGAACCGAAAGTGTGTCACGGGCAGCCTCCAGGAGGATTTGGCTGACTCATTGGGCGCGGTCTGGGTTCGCCTTGCGGCGATTTGACGGCGGATCGACGGCAGCCGGTCAGGCGTTTTAGCTCGTACTCATGACCGGCAAGGTAAGGAGCATCGCGCGGGTCATCTGGCCGGCGACATCCGGGCACATGCGGATGCCGACGACCTCGCCCGCGTCGCCCGCCAGGGCGCCCAGCACGTAGCCGTCGTGCGAGCAGAGCCTGAAAGCAGCGGAGGAAACGTTTATTGCCCCGAGCGACAGTGCCGGTTCGCCATCGAGCGAGCGTCGGCGTGCCATCTCGCTGGCGGCCTGCGTGAGGCTCGCAATGAACTGGTTGAATTCGTCGAAGGTGGCGGAACAGGTCGTCGTCCTCTGATCCTCATCGACGAACACCATCAAGCAGTTGGCGCCATCAGTGCTGATGCCGAGCTGGAAGTTGACGAGCGTGCCATCCATGGCGGGCCTCCAATGAAGGCATAACGGAACGATGGCGATTTGGTTCCGAATCCCTAACCATGGCGTGTCACGATCCTGCCCAATGTGGCGACCCGCTCGGCAGGTGAGCTGCCCTGCTTGACGAGGCGCGGTAGCGCGCCCCGCTCGAAGGCAGCGACGACAGAGTCGTGAACGTAGCTCGTGCGGCAGACCGTGGGCGTGTTCGATAGTTCCTCGGCGGCTGCGGCAACCGCCGACCTCACCTGCGACCGTCGCGTGCGGTCGCTGGTCCCGGGTTTGGTGGCTGCGAGGGTTTCCAGGACACCGACCGAGGCCAGCATAGTGCGGAAGTCCTTCAGGGAGATTTGCCGCCCCGAGACCTCGCGCAGGAAGGCGTTCACATCACTGGCGCGCACCGGGCGCACGGTGCCGTCCTCCTTGCGGTGCTGAAACAGGCGACAGCCGGGCAGCGCGAGCATTCGCTCCAGCGCCGCCGCCAGCCGCCGGTTGTCGACCTCGCGGACGACGAGCTTGCTGCCCTTGGCGCGAAACCTGAGGCTGAGCCTCTTGCCATCGATCTGGACATTGGATTTCAACAAGGTCGTGGCGCCGCGCGTGCCGCGTTCGCGCGCATAGCTCTCTCCACCGGCGCGAAGCGCGGTGGTTTCCACCAGATGGACGACCGCGGCAGTGACGTAGTCCAGGCTGTCATCCCGACGGGCGAGGCGCCGGCGCACGGCCTTTTGAATGTCCGGAAGTGCCCTGGCAAGATCGGCTAACCGCTCGGATTTGGCGGCTTCGAGGACCTCTTGCCATTGTGGATGGTAGCGATACTGCGTGCGCCCGGCGGCGTCCTCGCCGATCGCCTGAAGATGGGCCTGCGGGTCGGCGGCGAAGTGTACATTCTGGTAAGCCGGTGGGACGGCCAACGACCGCAGGCGCGCAAGCGTCGCCTTGTTGCGAATGGTCTTGCCGTCCTCGCCGATGAAACGAAACCCACGTCCGCACCGTTGGCGCCGCAGCTTGAGATCGCCGGCGCCCACGAGGGAGAGCCCCCTGTC
Organism: Reyranella sp.; assembly: GCA_029946105.1. GTDB lineage: Bacteria > Pseudomonadota > Alphaproteobacteria > Reyranellales > Reyranellaceae > Reyranella. The sequence continues at coordinate 9,994 of JAQSDW010000184.1, forward strand.
TCGTGCCAGCCGCTGGATGAGCTTGCGCCGGTTCATCTGCTGCCATTTTGCACGATCATGCCGTCTGAACGCGTGTTTGCAGCGTTCGTTCCACCACCTGGCCGTTCTCTGATCCGGCAACCATCCGGGGGAGTACGCGTTTCGCGCAGAACCTGAAAGGATGGGCTGTGGCCATGGCACACAAGACGGTCGCGCGACCGAAGCCGCCAAAGGTCGAGGATGGCGCCAGCACATACGATGCCCTCGACCTTCTCACCGCCGATCATGTGGAACTCGACGGCATGTTCCAGGCCTACCAACGCCGCCGGCGTCACGCTGATCGCCTCGAAAAGGGCAAGCTGGCTCTCCGGATCTGCCAAGCTCTGACGGTTCATGGGACGCTCAAGAAGGAGATTTTCTACCCCGTCGTGGCCGCCGTCCTCGACGGTGAGAGCGACGAACTGCTGTGCAGGGCCAACGTCGAACAGGATGGCATCCAGGGCCTGATATCGAAGATCGAGGACACGCCCGCCGACGATCCCCGGTTCGACTCCATGATCGAAGTTCTGGCCACCCATGTCGCGCGTCACGCCAAGGCGGAGGAGGAGCAGATCTTTCCCAAGGTGCGCCATTCCCGGCTGGATCTGCTCGGCACGGGAGAGCGCATGGCGGCGCGCAAGCTCGAACTCGCGACGGCGCACCTCGGCCGGCAGGTCGTCAGGCAGGCGAGAAAGGTGATGGGCGGAAAGGGGACCGAAAGGGCAACTTCTCGCCGCGCTATCCGTTGAATCGGGACGTGGGCGTTAGCAGGGCCGGCGTAGGAGCTGCCATCTTGGAAAGCCAGTCCTTGGAAAGCCAGTCGTTGACCCTCGAGAAGTCGCCGCCGCCGGTTCTCGGCCATGGCGGCCGTGTCCTTCCTGCGGTGACCGTCGATACCTACAACGAGGAACTGCGCGACGGCGAAGGCTTCGTCGGCGATCGCGCCAGTGGCCGGGCGTGCCGCGCCATCCTTGAGGATTGGCGCGCGCGGCTTCGGGCGCAGGGCGACGATCCGTTCGGCGACATGCCGACCGGCGAGATCTCCAAGGCAAGGATGGACAAGCTGCTGGTGGCCGGCGATCCCCTGACCGCCGGCCTGATCCACACCGTCGTCGAGGAGTTCGCGCAGGAACTGGCCACCGTGGTGCGTCGCTTCCTGCGGCTGGAAGCCTGGTCGGGGACCGAACGCATCGTCGTCGGTGGTGGCCTCAGCGCCAGCCACATCGGCGAGTTGGCGATGGGGCGCGCCGCCGTGTTGCTGGCTGGCGAAGGCATCGCCATCGAGCTGCGGTCGATCGGGAATCATCCCGACAAGGCGGGGCTGATCGGCGCCGTGCAGCTTGCGCCCAGTTGGGTGCTGGCGGGCCACGACGCGATCCTCGCGGCCGACATCGGCGGCACCAATCTCCGCGTTGGCGTGGTCGAGCTCAACATGAAGAAGGGCGATCTGTCGAAGGCCGCCGTCTGGAAGTATCTCCACTGGCGGCATCGCGACGATGCGCCGACGCGGGACGAAGCGCTCGCCCGCATCGCCGCCATGATCGAAGAGTTGATGGAAGAGGCCGCCGCGCAGAAGCTGAAGCTGGCATCCTTCGTCGGTGTCGGCTGCCCCGGCCTGATCGACGAGCACGGCACGATCGTGAACGGCGGCCAGAACCTGCCCGGCAATTGGGAGGGCGAGGGCTTCAATCTCGCCGCCGAGCTCACCGAGCGGCTGCCACGCATCCACGACCATGAACCGGTGGTGATCCTGCACAACGACGCGGTCGTCCAGGGATTGAGCGAAGTGCCGGCGATGGCCGATGTCACTCACTGGGGCGTGCTGACGATCGGGACCGGCCTCGGCAACGCGCGCTTCACCAACCGCGCCAGGGAATAGGCCGGGGACTAAACATGCCGGCCAAACGCATAGTCCTCGATGGCGTCGTCATGCAGGCCGTCGAGTTGCTGGGCCGTGACCTCGGCCGCGATTTCGGCGAGTTGGGCGACGAGGCTTTCCGCGATCTCCTCAAGAAGCACCGCAGGCCCGTCGGTCTCCGCGAGGCCCTCCACCAGAGCCTGCACCAGAGTCCGAACCGGAGCCCGGCCTCGCCACCGGGCGTTGGCGCACGCCAGAAGCGACGGAGGGCAACATGAATCACCGCGACGAGCTGATCCGGGGCAAGCTTCTCGAGCGATTGACGGCTGTCGACGTCGACTGCCGTAATCTCGTCGTCGAGGTGGCCGCCGGCGCGGTGACTGTCCGGGGCGCCGTGCCGACCGAGGAGGAACGCCAAAGGGCGATGGAGGCGCTGGTCGGCGCTCACACGCTGGAGATTTCCGTGCGACCTCTTTCAGATTGACTCCTCTCAGAGTGATCCAGAACCGAGATCGATCAGGGCCAGCCTCGCATTAGGGTCTTGCCGCTTGCGCAGATGGACGGGCGACTCGGTGAGGACAAGTCACCGCTCAAAAAGGCACCGATCGTGGTGAATTGCGAGCCGGAAAGCTTCTCTTTCGCAGCGAACGCCTTCAGCAGCTCCATCACGAAATCGCCCGACTCGAACACCAGGGCGAAGGTGCGCTGGCCGTCGTCTTCATGCAGCAACTTCGCCTTCATGGCGGCTCTCCCGTGGAACTGGAACGGCTCTGCTAACGCTCGATCGTTGGCTGCGTTGCGAGGTGTAAGTCGAGGAACGCGGGCGCACCTCCCCCGTTAGTTGGGTCATGATGGAGTTCCTGACTGCCTTCCTGCTGCCTCTTGTGATCGGTGCGTCGGCCGTCTCCGTGACGCTGCTGCTGGTCGTGTTCATAACGACGCGCAAACTCGACTGAGTGCTACGCCAATCCTGGCGGCACGGGCCGATCGATCGCCAGATCGTGGAACCATGGCTCGTTCTTTCCCGCCATCATCCGGCCGATCATGCGCGAGGCCATGTAGCTGAAGGTGATCCCGTTGCCGCCGTAGCCATAGGCCGCGAACATGTTGGACCGGCCCGGTACGGGCCCGATCAAGGGCAGGCCATCCCCGGTTTCGCCGAACGCGCCCGACCACTGGAAGTCGGCGCGTGAAAGTGCTGCGGGCCACAAGCCCGTCAGCCGGTCGAGCAGGGTCGCGGTCTTGGCCGCCATGGCGTCGTCGCGCGCCGACTGATCGCGGAGCGACGCATCGTCCTCTCCGCCGATCACGATGCGGTTGTCGGTGGTGGTGCGGGCATAGGTGTACTTCTCGCCGGCCTCCCAGAGGAGCGCGCGGTCGCGCCATAGCGTCCCCGGCGCCTGCGCCGGCGTGGCGATGGCCCAAGTCGAGGAAATGGTGTGAAGCGGCATGCTGAGCCAGTCGGGCGTGGCGTAGCCTGTCGCCAGCACGACCTTGTCGGCTTCTATGGCGTGGCCGCTGTCGAGGCCGACGAGAACACCGCGCCCGGCGCCCTCGTAGCTAACTGCCTCGTCCGCGAAAAGCGATGCACCTTGTTCACTGGCGCGGGCGAGCAGGGCCTGCGACAGCAGCACCGGGTCGACCTCGGCTGAGCCAGGCGACACCAGCGCCGCCTCGCGCGACAGCGAGAATTCCGACAGCAGGCGGCGATGGTCGAGATAGGCGCCGGGCAGGTCGGCGCGCTGCCGCAGCTCATGCTCGGCCAGCAGCTCGCGCGGACCGGAGCCCGCCTTGGCGAGATAGAGCGAGTTTCGCGCATGGAAGCCACAGGGCAGGGCGCAGGATTCCACCAATGCCTTGAGGCCCGCCACGGCGCGCAGACTGTGATGATAAATCCCGGCCGCCCGCTCGAAGCCATAGAGCTGCGTGAGCTTCGTCAGGGAGGCGTCGATTTCCCACAACAGCATGGCAGTGCTGGCCGCTGTGCTGCCGAGGCCCGGCTTCTCGCGATCGAGGACGCAGACCTGATGGCCGAGCGCGCTCAGGTGCTCCGCCATGAAGGAACCGGTGATGCCGCCGCCGACGATGAGCACGTCGCAGCGCAAGTCCTCGGACAACCTAGGCCGGCCGACAGGCTGCCGGCGCTGCCGCCATGGCGGATAGCCGCCGCGCAGGCCGTCGTGAGTCGTGTCGGGGTCCATGTCCATGATGCGAGGAGAAGAAACGCACGGTCGGCAGAGATGTTGCCGCGCCTCCTCCGCAAAATCGGCAACTCTCCCGTCGTCAGCCCGTTGTGCAACAAGCGGAGCGACCATGGGCGAGAAGATCTTTGCGATAGACTGGCGGGGCATCCTGGTGCCCGAACACTCGCTGTTGGAAATGGTGGTGCGCGGCACCATCATGTATCTGCTGGTATTCGTGCTGGTCCGGTTGATGTCGAAGCGCCAGATCGGCGGCATTGGACCTTCCGACGTTCTGGTCATCGTCCTGCTGGCCGAGGTGGCGGGCAATGGTTTCACCGCGTCAGACTATCGGTCGGTCTCCGAAGGCGGTGTCCTGGTCGCGACGGTCCTGGGGTGGACGTATGCCCTGGAATGGCTGGGGAACAGGTTTCCCGCCGTGGAGCGACTGGTCCGCGAGCCCAAGCTGAAATTGATCGAGAACGGCCGCATGCTTCGGCGGAACATGCAGGCCGAGCTCGTCACCACGGACGAACTATTGGCGCAGTTGCGCGAAAAGGGCCTGGAGAACTGCGACGACGTCGCCGCCGCCTATATGGAAGCCGACGGCCATATCAGCGTCATCAAGAAGAAGAGTTGAGTCGGGATTTCCGGCAACGCGCGGCGTGCACGAGCGTTCATGGGACAGCCAGGCTGAAGGCCTGCCGTGAACGCGAGGATGCCTCATGAACATAAAGACCGCCATAGCGACACTGCTGTTGGTCTCGATCGCTCCGGTGCCGGCGCCACTGGCACAGACGCCATCGACACCCGGTAGTATTTCGACCCCATCACCGCCAGCGCCGGGGATCGACGAAGGCGTTGCCAAGACGAAGCTGCAGGCGGACGGCTATAGCGATATTCGGGGGCTGACGGCCAATCCCGACGGAAGCTGGAGTGGAAAGGCGATGCGCGACAGATCGGAGTTGAGCGTCACCGTAGACTCGGCCGGAAACATCAAGACGCGTTGAGACAGCACGTCACGGCACCTCGGTGACAAATTGGGAACCTCGCCCGAGGAACGCTGTTGAACCCCCGAGACTGGTGCAGTCGCCGGTCCAACCAACGCTCACCACGCACCCTCGCTATCCCACCTTGGAGGACAAGATGAAGAAGTTGACTGTGCTCATTGCCACCGCCGCGACGTGCTTTGCGTTGCCGACCTTTGCCGCGACCGACGCGGATTGTCAGGCGATGTGGAAGAAGGCCGACGTGAACAACGACGGCACGCTGTCGGTCACCGAATCGGTGCGCTACGCCGCTGCAATGCGGGTCAAGGACTACAAGATGGCCGCCGACGGGACGCTGACCCAGGCGACCTTCATGGAAGCCTGCAAGGCCGACGTCTATGCGCCGCGTAAGGCCGATGAAGGCGCGCCGCTCAAGGGCGCCAACAGCTTCACCGAGGGCCAGGCCAAGGATCGCGCCGAAGCCCAGGGCTTCGTCAGCGTCTCCGGTCTCACCAAGGACGGCGACGGCATCTGGCGCGGCAACGCCATGCAGGACGGCAAGTCCACGCCGATCGCTGTCGACTTCAAGGGCAACGTCGTCGCCCAGCCCGCTCGCTAACCCTGAATGATGTGAAAGGACAGATCATGAAAACCATCAGCCGAATCTATGACACCTATGCGCAGGCCCGTGAGGCGGTGCGCGCGCTCGAGGCCGCGGGCGTTCCGTCGAAGGAGATCAGCCTGGTCGCCAACAAGTACGTCAGCGCCGAATATGCCGAGGTCAACGATGTTTCCGGTGGTGCCACGGGCGCCGGAATCGGCGGTGCCCTTGGTGGCGGCGCCGGCCTGCTGGCCGGCCTCGGACTGCTCGCCATTCCGGGCCTCGGCCCTGTCGTTGCTGCGGGATGGCTTGCGGCGACCGCGGTCGGCGTGGCGGCCGGTGCCGCCGCCGGCGGGATCGTCGGTGCGCTGGTCGATGCCGGCGTGTCGAAGGAGCATGCCGACATTTATTCCGAATCGATCCGTCGCGGTGGCACGCTCGTCACCGCGCGTGTGACAGACATGGAAGCCACCCGGCTCGAGGCGATGCTCGATCGCTACGATCCGATCGATCCCGCCGAGCGTGGCCGCCTCTATCGCAAGGAAGGCTGGTCGACCTTCGATCCCAAGGCGCCGCCGTACCGCCCTAGCGAGACGGACATCGAACGCATCCGTCGCGACTGGGCCGCGTAGGCCGAGCGAAGTTCGGCCTGAGAAGGACGCTGCAACATTCCGGGTCCGCCACGCGAGTCGGTGGCGGACCCGGCGCTTGCCGGACTCACACGCACTGAAATACAGTCCTTCACAAGACGAAGACCGACAGGGTCTCGGAACATGGAGGAAACGATTCTGAAACCGACGCGCCGCCGCCTCATCGCGGCCAGCGCGGGTGTTCTGGCGACGCCCGCTCTCTTTACCTCTTCCTGGTCACAGGGAACATTCCCCACGAAGCCGATCCGCATCGTCGTGCCCTATCCGGCCGGCGGCCAGACCGACGGCATCGCGCGCTCCTACGGCGATTACCTGTCGCGCAAGCTTGGCGTGTCGGTCGTGGTCGACAACAAGGGCGGCGCCGGTGGCACCATCGGCTGCGCGGAAGTGAAGCGCGCCGCGCCCGACGGCACCACTATCCTCTGCACCATCTCCTCGTCGCTGATCCAGAACCGCATCACGGTGAAGGACCTGCCCTACGATCCGGAGAAGGACTTCACCTACCTCACCATGACGACCAGCACCGGCGGGCCGGTGGTGGCGGCCGAGAAGACCGGTGCTACCAATCTCAAGCAGTTCATCGACTACGCCAAGAAGGTCGACAAGGTGAACTGGGGCGCCTACGGCCCCGGCTCGACCCCGCATGTGCTGATCGAGACCATGGCCAAGCAGTACGGCTTCAAGGCCGAGGTGGTGCAGTATCGCGGTGAGGCAGCGATGTGGGCCGACGTGACCGCGCAGCAACTCGATGGTGCCTCGGGCAGCCCCGCTGCGTCCGCGCCGGTGATCGCCTCCGGCAAGGGCCGCGCGATCGCCGTCGTTGGCGACCGCCTCGCGGCCTGGCCCGATGTGGCGACGATGCAGGAGCAGGGTGCGCAGGGCGGCTTCTACGAGACGCGCGCCTTCGCCGCCTTCGCCGTCCCGGCCGCGACGCCGAAGGACATCGCCAAGAAACTCAGCGACACGCTGATCGAGGCCGGCGCCGACGACAAAGTGAAGGCGCTCATGACCAACTACCTGATCATAGGCCCCCTCAGCTTCGAGGCCACCAACGCCCGCTTCAAGCGCGACACCGAGGTGATGCTCCAGGTGCTGAAGGAGATCGGGTTGAAGCCGGAGTAGAGGCCGAGCGAAGCTCGGCCCTTGAGCGTCAGGACATTGCGCAGCAATGTCCGGGAGCGCCGAAGATCGCCTGCTTGGCGGAAAAGGGAACTGAGGAAGACGACCATGAAGACCTACGCGATCGCGGCCATCCCCGGCGACGGCATCGGACCGGAGGTGGTCGACGCCGGCGTGGAAGTACTGGAGGCCGTGGCCCGGCGCGACGGCGGCTTCGCCGTCCGCGTCGATCGCTTCGACTGGGGCGGCGACTACTACAAGAAGCACGGCCGCATGATGCCAGAGAACGGCCGCGACCTGATCGCCAGGCACGACGCCATCCTGTTCGGCTCGGCCGGCCACCCCGACATCCCCGACCATGTGACGCTGTGGGGCCTGCGGCTCGCCATCTGCCAGCCCTTCGACCAGTACGCCAACGTGCGCCCGACGCGCGTGCTGCCCGGCATCACCTCGCCGCTGCGCGCCGTCGCCGGCCCCGAACTCGACTGGGTGATCGTGCGCGAGAACTCCGAGGGTGAGTATGCCGGCGTCGGCGGCCGGGTCCATCAGGGCTCGCCGCTCGAGGCCGCGACGGACGTCGCCATGTTCACGCGGGCCGGCGTCGAGCGCATCATGCGCTTTGCCTTTCGCCTCGCCCGCGCGCGGCCGCGTAAGCTGCTCACCGTCGTCACCAAGTCCAACGCCCAGCGCCACGCCATGGTGATGTGGGACGAGATCGCGCTGCAGATCGCGGCTGAGTTCCCGGACGTGACATGGGACAAGATGCTGGTCGATGCCATGACCATGCGCATGGTGATGCGGCCGCAGACCATCGACACGGTCGTGGCGACCAACCTGCACGCCGACATCCTCTCCGATCTGGCGGCGGCCCTGGCGGGCTCGCTCGGCATCGCGCCCACCGCCAACCTCAACCCCGAGCGCGTCTTTCCCTCGATGTTCGAGCCTATCCACGGCTCGGCCTTCGACATCATGGGCAAGGGTATCGCCAATCCCATCGGAACCTTCTGGTCCTCGGTCATGATGCTGGAGCACCTGGGCGAGCCTGGGGCGGCCTCCCGCCTGATGCGCGCCATCGAGCAGGTGACGTCTGACCGGCGCTTCCACACGCCCGACCTCGGCGGCACGGCCAAGACGGTCGACGTGACGGCGGCGGTGATCGATGCGGTGGCCGGCGCGAACGCCTGAGGAGTACGGTCGCACTCGGTCAACCGACGGGATCAGCGCGAACCTGCGCCCTCACCTCGGCAGCGTGGCGATGAACTCGGTTCCGGGATTGTGCGTGCGGATCTCCAGCGTGCCGCCGAGCTGGTGGGCGAAGGCCGTGACGATGCGCATGCCCAGGCCCTTCGGCTTGGCGAGGTCGAAGCCCGCCGGCAGGCCGACGCCCTCGTCGCGCACGGAGATCGTGAGGGTTTCCTTGCCGCCGCCGGCGACGGTCACCCGGATTATGCCGCCGGTCTTGCCCTTGTAGGCATACTTCGCGGCATTGGTGATCAGCTCGTTCACGATCAGGGCGGCCGAGATCGCCCGGTCCGTCGACATCTCGAGGCCGGACTGGGCTTCCGTATGGATGACGCAGTGGGCGACGCTGGCGTCGAGATCCCGGCACAGGCTCTTGATGTACTCGCCGAGATCCATCCGCTCGATATCGGGGCCGCCGAAAAGCCGATCGTGGGCCTTGGCCACGGCGGCGATGCGGTACGACGCTTCTTCGAGATGCGGCGTCAGCGCCGGATCGTCGATGTCGCTGGCCTGGAGCTTCAGCATGCTCGAGACGATCATCAGGCTGTTCTTCACCCGGTGACTCATCTCCTTGAGCAGAACCTGGTGTCGATCGAGCGCCGCCTTGAGGCTGCGCTCGTGACGCTCGCGTTCGATCGCCATGCCGAGAATGTTGGCGGCACCCTGCAGGAAGGCGAGGTCGTGCTCGACGAACTTGTCCTCCGACCGGCTGTCGACCTCCAGGACGCCGAACGGCCGGCCGTCGCCCTGCAGGATGACGTTCATCGCGCGATGGATGCCGTGCTGCTGCAATATCTCCGGCGTCCGGAACCGTTTCTCGTTCTCGAGGTGGTTCGAGATCACCGGCTTGCCGGTGCGCAGCGCAAATCCCGCGGGCGACTCCAGCTCGACGCCGATACTGGCCTGGCCAACGATGCCGGGGTCCCAGCCGACGCCGGCGCGGACCAGCAGCCGGTTCTCCGCCGGGACATGCTCGAGGACCTTGCAGAACTCGGCCCGCAGGCCTTCCGCCGTCAGCCGCGCGGTATCGGCGAGAAGCCTGTCGAAGGATGCGCCCTGCAGGGCCGCGACGCCCAGCTCGGCCAGGATCTCCTGCTGGCGGATGCGCTGCTGCAACGCGCGCAGGGTGA
>JAQSDW010000185.1 GCA_029946105.1 Reyranella sp.
AGTCTGGGCCGTGTCTCAGTCCCAGTGTGGCTGATCGTCCTCTCAGACCAGCTAACGATCGTCGCCTTGGTGAGCCATTACCTCACCAACTAGCTAATCGTACGCGGACTCATCTTTTGGCGATAAATCTTTATCCCGAAGGAACCATTCGGTATTAGCCCCAGTTTCCCGGGGTTATTCCGAACCAAAAGGCAGATATCCACGCGTTACTCACCCGTGCGCCACTCGTGTATTGCTACACGCGTTCGACTTGCATGTGTTAAGCCTGCCGCCAGCGTTCGTTCTGAGCCAGGATCAAACTCTCAAGTTTAACGTATTCTTCCACTCCAACTGGCGAAGGAGGGAAGAACTTGATCCCGTCACTAATTACTCTTGTCCGACTTGCGTCGAACATTCCGAACTAGCGACGGCGAAAACATTCGCACCTAAGCGCAAACGTCCGCCGCCGCCGGCGTATCCCTTTCCTAACAGACAATGCATAGAGCGCACGACCACCTCCTGGGAGGCTCTGGCCGAGACCTTTGGCGAACTGAGGACCGAGAGGGTCGCAAAACCCTGCGCCGCAATTACGCGCGACGTTTCCGGTACACCCCGTTCTCCGTGGGAGCCGCGCTTATATGGGTGGGTCCCAGGGGTGTCAAACGTAAAATTACAGAACCGATAAAGCGCCACGAACGCCGTAAAGACGGCGTCGAACCTATTGTATTGTTGTGCCTTCCCGGGCTTTCCGGCATCAATATGTAGCGACCTGCCGTTGGGGACAGAATCTTCCCGATGGCGCCAACCCTTACCGAGGTCCGGACCCACCGGGCCCACAATAGGTCAACGGTCATGACGGATTTCCCCTCTCCGTCGGATCGGCCGGAATCCGCCAGAAGCTCCGCTTTGGCGCTTTTCCGGCCTGTCCTTTTCGCTGTCGGAGTCATCGGCCTGGCGCTGGGTGGCCTGGTGCTGTCGCACCGGTTCAACCCCGAAATCGCCGCGCTGGAAAAACAGCGACCGCAAATTCCCGCCGTTCCGGCCCAAGCGGGGCTCCCAGCCGTCGTTCTTCCCGAGCCCGAACCTGTCCCGCCGGTGTCTTTCGCCGAATTCAAAGGCTTCGGCGACCTCAAGGGGAGCCAGGATCTCAAGGGCTTCCAGATGAAGCAGCCGGATCCGGCCGCCGACCCCGAGCCTCCGGCCAGCGACCTCTATGAGCTCACGCTCCGCCTGGAACGCGGCGATACGGTCGAAAAGATGCTGGCCGACATCGACGTGCCGGAGGCCGACCGCAAGCAGATCGCCGAAAAACTCCAGGGCCTCCTCAAGAAGAGGAAGCTCGCGGTCGGCGAGACGGTCGAGCTCATGATGCAGACGATCCCCGAGCAACCCGACGCGCCGCGCGTGCTGTCGCTGTCGGTCCGGCCGCAACCGGAACGAGAATACGTTGTGGCGCGCAAGGACGACGGCACCTACGACGCCGAGGAGAAAATCTACAAGGTGAGCCCGCGTATCGTGCGCGTCGAAGGCGTGCGTGACGGCTCGCTGCAGCAGAGCGGCGTCAAGGGCGGCGCGCCATCGGCGGCGATACTCGAGTTCATCCGCGCGCTGTCCTACGACGTCGATTTCCAGCGCGAACTGAAGCAGGGACAGAAGTTCTCTCTCCTGCTCGAGCAGCTCGTGACCAGCGACGGCTTGGTCACGCACCCCGGCCGATTCCTCGCCGGAGAGTTGCGCCTGTTGAAACGGACGGTGACGGTGATCCGCTTCCGCCCGCAAGGCGGCGCCGACGGCTTCTATAATCCCCAGGGCGAAAGTGTCGTGCGCTCGTTCCTGCGCACGCCGATGGACGCCTCGCGGTTGACCTCGGGCTTCGGCATGCGCGAGCATCCGATCCTGGGCTTCAGCGCGCTCCATGCCGGCGTCGACTTCTCCGCCGCATCAGGCACGCCGATCCTGGCGGCCGGCACCGGCAAGGTCGTCATGGCCGGTCCCAACGGCGGCTATGGCCTCTACGTGAAGTTGCAACATACGCAGGATGTCGGCACGGCCTATGCCCACATGTCGCGGCTCGGACCCGGTATCAAGCCGGGCGTTTCCGTCCGCCAGGGCCAGGTGATCGGCTTCGTCGGCTCGACCGGCATGTCGACCGGCCCGCACCTGCACTACGAGTTCCATCGCGGCGGCAGGCCGGTCAATCCGCTGGCGCAGAAGTTCGCCATGCGCGCCACGGTGGGCGGCAAGGACCTCGCCCGCTTCCAGGCGCTGTCGCGGCAGTACCTCGCCCAGCTCAAGAACGCGCCGGCGGTGGCGGACGTGCCCAGCAAGCCAGCCCAGACCAAGCCGCCCCAAACGAAGACGTCGCAGGCTCCGAAGGAACCTGCGACGCCGCAAATCGCCAAGGGTGATTAGCGTTCTTTAGTCGGCAGCCTCGCCCAGGACGCGCTGGCCGGCGATCGTGAGTTCGCCGTTCTCGACGCCCACCTCGACGGTTTCGCCGTCCTTGATGCGGCCCTCGAGCAGCTGGGTCGCCAGCGAGTTCTGCAGGCTGCGCTGGATGACCCGCTTCAACGGCCGGGCGCCGTAGACCGGGTCGTAGCCACGATTGGCCAGCCACTGCAGGGCTTTCTTGTCGAGCTCGAGGCTGATCTTGCGATCCGCCAGCAGCTTGCGCAGCTGGCCGAGCTGGATGTCGACGATATCCGTCATGTGCGCGCGGCTGAGGCGATTGAACAGCAGGATCTCGTCGAGGCGGTTGAGGAATTCCGGCCGGAAGGCACGGCGCACCTCTTCCATCACCTGCTCGCGCACCGTGTCGGTCGACTGGCCTTCGGCAAGGGCGGCCAGATGCGAACTGCCGAGGTTGGACGTGAGCACGATCAACGTGTTGTTGAAATGCACCGTGCGGCCCTGGCCATCGGTCAGGCGACCGTCGTCCAGCACCTGCAGCAGCACGTTGAACACGTCGGGATGGGCCTTTTCGACCTCGTCGAACAGGATCACTTGATAGGGCCGGCGACGCACCGCTTCGGTGAGCACACCGCCCTCGTCGTAGCCGACATAGCCCGGCGGGGCGCCGATCAGGCGGCTGACGGCGTGCTTCTCCATGAACTCGCTCATGTCGATGCGGACCATCGCGTGGTCGTCGTCGAACAGGTAGTTCGCCAACGCCTTGGTGAGCTCGGTCTTGCCGACGCCGGTCGGGCCCAGGAACAGGAACGAGCCCATCGGACGATTGGGATCCTGCAGGCCCGCGCGCGCGCGCCGCACGGCGTTGGACACGGCGGTGATCGCCTCGTCCTGGCCGATAACGCGCTTGTGCAGCTCTTCTTCCATGCGCAACAACTTAGCCCGGTCGCCTTCGAGCATCTTGTCGACAGGAATGCCGGTCCAGCGCGAGACCACCGCGGCGATGTCCTCGGGCATGACTTCTTCCTTCACGCCGCGACTGCCGCTGAGCTCGATATTCTCCGCCGCCTTGAGCTTCTTCTCGAGGTCGGGGATGACGCCGTAGGACAGTTCGCCCGCACGGCCGAGTTCGCCCTTGCGCTGCGCGATCTCGAGTTCATGGCGCGCCTTGTCGAGTTGCTCCTTGACCTTCTGGGCGTCGGCCAGCTTGTCCTTGGCCGACTTCCACTGCGCCGTCAGTCCGGCCGACTTCTGCTCGAGCTCGCTCAGCTCCTTTTCGAGCTTCTGGAGGCGCTCGCGCGACGCCGGATCGCTTTCCTTCTTTAAGGCCTCGCGCTCGATCTTGAGCTGGATGATGCGCCGGTCGAGCTCGTCGAGATCCTCCGGCTTGCTGTCGACCTGCATTCGGATGCGGCTCGCGGCCTCGTCCATCAAGTCGATCGCCTTGTCGGGCAGGAAGCGGTCGGTGATGTAGCGGTTGGAGAGCGTCGCAGCGGCGACGATGGCGGCATCGGCGATGCGCACGCCGTGGTGCAGCTCGTACTTCTCCTTGAGGCCGCGCAGGATCGATACAGTGTCCTCGACCGTCGGTTCGGCCACGAACACCGGCTGGAAGCGGCGAGCGAGTGCTGCGTCCTTCTCGATGTGCTTGCGGTACTCGTCGAGTGTCGTGGCGCCGACGCAATGCAGCTCGCCGCGCGCCAGCGCGGGCTTCAGCATGTTGGACGCATCCATCGCGCCGTCGGCCTTGCCCGCGCCGATCAGGGTGTGCAATTCGTCGATGAAGACGACGATCTCGCCCTCGGCCGCGGAAATCTCCGAGAGCACCGCCTTGAGGCGCTCCTCGAACTCACCGCGGTACTTGGCGCCGGCCACCATGGCGCCGAGGTCGAGCGACATCAGCTTCTTGCCTTTTAGCGATTCCGGCACGTCGTCGTTGACGATGCGCAGCGCCAAGCCCTCGGCGATGGCGGTCTTGCCGACGCCGGGCTCGCCGATGAGGACGGGGTTGTTCTTGGTGCGGCGGCTCAGCACCTGGATGGCGCGGCGGATTTCCTCGTCGCGGCCGATCACGGGGTCGAGCTTGCCTTCGCGCGCCATCTGGGTGAGATCGCGGGCATATTTCTTGAGCGCATCGTAGCCGCTCTCGGCCGACGCCGAATCGGCGGTCCGGCCCTTGCGCAACTCCTGGATGGCCTTTTCGAGCGCCGGCGCCTTGACGCCGCCCTTGGCCAGCGCATTGGCGGCCTCGGTGCCCTTGGCGAGCACAAGCGCCAGCAGCAGCCGCTCGACGGTGACGAACGAATCGCCCGCCTTGTCGGAAATCGCTTCGGCCTGCTCGAACAGGCGCGCCGTTTCTGGCGCCAGATAGACCTGGCCCGCCCCCTGGCCTTCGACCTTGGGGTGCTTGGCGAGATTGGCCTCGACCTCGCGGTGCACGACCTGAGGATCGCCACCGGCCGACTTGATCAGATTGGCCGCGAGACCTTCCGGATCGTCGAGCAGGACTTTCAGAAGATGGTCGGGAACGAAGCGCTGGTGGCCATCGCGCAGCGCCAGCATCTGGGCGCTCTGCAGGAATCCCCGCATACGTTCGGTGTATTTTTCTTGGTTCATCAGTCTACCCTTTCATTTACGCCCCCGGCATGCGGCAGGCGAAAGAGCGGACCCCTATCCGGGCATCCTGCGCTCGATATGGGAAGGGATCGCGCAGGTACAAGACCGGATCGAAGGTGCGGCTTTTCGTTGTAATCATGCCGGTCTATGAAGACGTGCCGCACGATCCAGATCAAAGAAACGGGGAGAAAATCAATGTCCGCGGGGCACGGTCACGTCGACACCCAGAACAAGAAGATTGCGCTTCTGGTCGCGCTGCTCGCGGCGCTGCTGGCGATCTCCGAAATGGCTGGCAAGAGTTCCCAGACCCATGGCCTGTCGGACCATATCGACGCCTCCAATCTCTGGTCGTTCTTCCAGGCCAAGACGATCCGCCAGACCACGATGCGGACGGCGGCCGAGGGCGCCGAGGCACAGTTCAAGGACAATCCCGCGGCCATGCCGCCCGCCCTCAAAACCCAGGCCGAGCAATGGCGGCGCACCGCCCAGCGCTACGAGTCGGAACCCGAGACCAACGAGGGGCGCAAGGAGCTGATGGCCCGGGCCAAGGCGAAGGAGGAACACCGCGACCGCTCGCTCGCCGCCTATCACATGTTCGAATACGCCTCGGGCTGCTTCCAGTTGGCGATCGTGCTGGCGGGTGCCGCGGCGCTTACCGCCGTGGCCTGGCTCACCTTTGTCTCCTTCGGCCTGGGAGCGCTGGGCATCGGCTTCACGCTGCTCGGGTTCCTGGCGCCCGGCCTGCTCCACATCTAGGGACAACGAAAAACACCCGAGGGGCGATGCCCTCGGGTGTTTCTGATTGCTGGTCCGGCTCGGCGATCAGCCGCGTCGGCTGGCCGGCGGTGTGAAGGCCGGAACCTCGGGCTGCTCTTCAGCCGCGGGATCCTCCTCCGACGAGGCGCTGCGCCCGTTCTGCAGGAAGGCGACACCGCCGAGGCCGGGCTCGGCGTCGTTGACGTCCTCGCCCCGACCACCCATGCGTTCGCCGGGGGCGTGGCCGTTGGCATTGCTGGGCGGCGGACCGGCCTGCTGGCCTCCGCCGGGTTGGCCCTGCCCCTGCTGCTGGGGATTCTGCTGGCCGCCCTCTTCGTCGCCATAACCCACGTTATTACGCTGACCGAAACCGCCCATGGTCTGGATCATACGGAAATAGTGGTCGGCGTACTGCCAATAGGCTTCGGCCTGGATTCGGTCGCCCGATGCCGCGGCTTCACGGGCAAGCGCCTGATATTTGTCGAAGACCTGATGGGCATTGCCGCGGACCCGGACGTCGGGGCCGCTGCTGTCGAACATCTGATTTCGATTGGGCGGGCGATTGGGATTGTGATGCTGCTTGTGGTGGTTGTTGTGGCCACCACCACCGCCGCCGCCTCCGCCGCCTCCGCCACCATTGCGACCGCCGCGCGATCGCTGACGATTGTTGGGTCTCATTAACCTTGGGCCAGTTGTACGCCGGACGGGGTTGTTGTTGGCGACCCTCTGCCCTTCATGGGCGCCGTCACGGCTCAATTTCAGAGGGATATATTTGCCCGTTGCCATCGTTCGGCGCGGGCTAAGCCCCCTAGGGGACAAGTGGCAAGCTAGTCCTATTCGCCTCCCTTGCCAACTGCTTAATGCGTTGCCGGTACAATGCGGTCGATCCCGCCGAGATCCTTCCAGGGAGGTCCCGGGGCAAAGCCTGCGGTGGACAAAAGTGCCGATATTCCAAGGGCTTGCCCCTCTCCGGCCTCGATCAGGACCCGCCCGCCCGGAACAACCAGCCTGGCTGCCTCGGCGGCAATGGCGCGATAGGCCGCAAATCCGTCCACGCCGCCGTCGAGGGCAAGGTGAGGCTCGAACCGCGCGACATCCGGCATCAGTCCGGCGATTGCCGCCGTTTCGATATAGGGCGGGTTGGATATCAGCAGATCGAAGGGTCCCGCGAGCTGTTCGGCCCAGCCCGGCTGCCGCCAATCGCCCTCGACCAGCCGCAACCGCGCCGCGACCCCCAGGGCTTCGGCGTTCGCCCTTGTCACCTCGAGAGCGGCCGCCGAGGCATCCATGCCGACACCCTGGGCATTGGGGAACTCCCGCAGCAGCGTGAGCAGCAGAGAGCCCGATCCGACGCCGAGGTCGACGATGCGCCACGGCTCCGTCCGGCCCGGCATCAGGGCCAGCGCCGCCTCGATCAGCGTTTCGCTGTCGGGCCGGGGCACGAGAACGGCGGGCGAGACCTTGAACGGCAGGCCCCAGAACTCGCGCTCGCCCACGACATAGGCCATCGGTTCGCGCCTGATCCGCCGCGCGGTGAGGCCGCGCAAGGTCTCGGCCGCGGCGGGCGGCGCGGTATCGCCGCCGTGCGCGACCAGCCACTCGATCGTGACGCCGGCGGCATGCGCCAGCAGCAGGCGCGCCTCGAAACGCGCATTGTCGATGCCGGCCGCGGTCAGGGCGACCGCGGCATCGCGGAGCAACGCGTCGAAGCTCGCGGCCCCGGCCGCCAACTAGGCCGCCAGCTCCGCCAACCGGCTCGCCTCGTCGTCGGACGTCAGCGCGTCGATCAGCTCGTCCAGCCCACGTCCTTCGAGCACTTCGTCGAGCTTGTAGAGCGTGAGGTTGATGCGGTGATCGGTGACCCGGCTCTGCGGGAAATTGTAGGTGCGGATGCGTTCGCTGCGATCGCCGCTGCCGACCTGGCCCTTGCGGTCGGCCGAGCGGATGTCGTCGCGGCGCTGGCGCTCGGCGTCGTAGAGCCTGGCGCGCAGGATCTTCATCGCCTTGGCCTTGTTCTTGTGCTGGCTCTTCTCGTCCTGCTGGCTCACCACCACGCCGGTCGGGAGATGCGTGATGCGCACCGCCGAATCGGTGGTGTTGACCGATTGCCCGCCCGGGCCGGATGAGCGGAAGACATCGATCCGGAGGTCCTTGTCGTCGATCTTGATGTCGAATTCCTCGGCTTCCGGTAGCACCGCGACGGTCGCGGCCGACGTGTGTATGCGGCCCGAGCCTTCGGTCGCCGGCACGCGCTGCACGCGATGCACGCCCGATTCGAACTTCAGACGCGCGAACACGTTGCGTCCCGTCACGGTCGCGATCGCCTCCTTGTAGCCACCGATGCCGGTGTCGGCGAGCTCCATGATCTCGAACTTCCAGCCTTGTTCGGTGGCATAGCGCTGATACATGCGGAAAAGATCGGCCGCGAACAGGGCCGCCTCGTCGCCGCCGGTCCCGGCGCGGATTTCAAGGATGGCGTTCTTCTCGTCGGCGGCATCCTTGGGCAGCAGCATGCGCTTCACGGTCTGCTCGAGCGTCGGCAGGCGCTTGCGCAACGCCGCCGCTTCCTCCTCGGCGATCGCCTTCATGTCGGGATCGGCCGCCATCGCCTCGGCGTCCTTCAGCTCCTGCTCGGCCTTGTGCCATTCGTTCACGGCCTCGACGAGCGGGCCGAGGTCGGCATATTCCTTCGACGCCGCCACGAACTTCTGCGAATCGAGCGTGCCGGCCGACAGGGCCGCCTGCAGCTCGGCGTGGCGGGTCACCACCTGGTTGAGTTTCAGCAAAAGCGACACGGCGTTCAGCCCTTCAATGCACTGGCAAGGGCGTCCAGCGCCACTTCGCGCTGCTCACCACTGTCGAAATCTTTCAGCTGCGCCACGCCTTTAGCCAGTTCGTCGTCACCGATGATGATGGCGGCGCGGGCGTTGATCTTGTTGGCCCGCTGCAGGCGTCGCTTCATGTTGCCGCGATAGTCCTGCTCGACGGCAATGCCCTGGCGACGGAGCGCGCGGGCGATGCCGAGCGCCTTGGCCTCGGCGGCGGCACCGAGCGGTGCGATCACGACCGGCCGCGGCTCGGCCGCCGGCTCGTTGCACAGCATCATCAGCCGCTCGATGCCGCCCGCCCAGCCGATGCCGGCGGTTGGCGGCCCGCCCAGTTCGGCGATCAGCCCGTCGTAGCGACCGCCACCCAGCACCGTGCCCTGCGCCCCGATGTGCGTGGTCACGAACTCGAAGGCGGTGTGGGTGTAGTAGTCGAGCCCGCGCACCAGGGTCGGGTCGAGTTCGAAGGCGATACCGGCGGCGGTGAGGCCGTCCTGCACCGCGGCGAAGAAATCGCGGCTGACCTGGTTGAGGTGATCGGCGAACGACGGCGCGCCCACGTTGATCGCCTTGTCGCTCTCGTCCTTGCTGTCGAGGATGCGCAGCGGATTGCGCTGCAGGCGGCTCCTGGAGTCCTCGGAGAGCTTGTCGAGATGACGAGAGTAGTAGTCGACCAGCACCTTGCGATAGACGGCGCGGCACTCAGGGTCGCCCAGCGAATTGATCTTGAGCACGCAGCGCTCGAGGATGCCGAGGCGATCCAGGATGTCGGCCGCGACCGAGATCACCTCGATGTCGGCGCCCGGTTCGGGGGCGCCCAGCACCTCGATGTCGATCTGGTGGAACTGGCGCTGGCGGCCCTTCTGCGGCCGCTCGTAGCGAAACATCGGGCCGGCGGCGAAGACCTTGAGCGGAAGCTGCTGGGTGAGTTCGCCGTTGAAGATGAAGGCGCGGCAGATGCCGGCGGTGTATTCCGGCCGGAGCGTGAGCGATTCGTCGCCCCGATCCTTGAACGTGTACATCTCCTTCGACACCACGTCGGTGGTCTCGCCGATGCCGCGCGCGAAAAGCTCGGTGAACTCGAAGATCGGTGTCGCCATCTCGCGATAGCCGTAGAGGCGCGCCACGTCGCGCGCCGCACCGACCACATGGGCGAAGCGCCGGTACTCGTCGGGAAGAAGATCGTGCGTGCCACGCACGGGCTGAAGCTTGCTCACGGTAAATCGCCTTGGAAAATTGTCGACGGGAAGAGGTCGAAGATCGCTACTCGGCCGCGGCCCGATGTCGCTCATGTTCGAGCTTGGCGGCTTGGGCAACTTCGCCGGCCTTGGCGGCTTCGATCTCCGCCGCCTTCTTCTCGATCAGCGCCACCAGATGGTCGACGACGTTGCCGTCCTTCAGCCGATGGTGCGGGACGCCGGCAATGTAGACCTGGTGATTGTTGGCCCCGCCGCCGGTGAAGCCAATGTCGGTCTCGCGCGCCTCGCCGGGGCCGTTCACGACGCAGCCGATCACCGACACCGTCATCGGCGTGGTGATGTGGCCGACGCGCTTCTCCAGCGCCTCGACAGTGCGGATCACGTCGTACTGTTGCCGCGCGCAGGACGGGCAGGAGATGATGTTGACGCCGCGATGGCGCAGGTTGAGCGCCTTCAGCATCTCGAAGCCGACGCGGACTTCTTCCTCAGGCTCGGCCGACAGCGAGACGCGGATGGTATCGCCGATGCCCGCCCACAGCAGCGAGCCCATGCCGATCGACGACTTCACCGTGCCGGTGCGCGTGCCGCCCGCTTCGGTGACGCCGACATGCAGTGGATAGTCGCAGGCGTCGGCGAGCTGCTGATAGGCCGCGACCGCCAGGAAGACGTCGGACGCCTTCACGCTGATCTTGAATTCGTGGAAATCGTGATCCTGCAGGATCCGTGCATGATCGAGCGCGCTCTCGACCATCGCGTCGGGGCAGGGCTCGCCATATTTCTCCAGCAGGTCCTTCTCGAGCGACCCTGCATTGACGCCGATGCGCATCGAGCAGCCATGGTCCTTGGCCGCCTTCACGACCTCCCGCACCCGCTCAGCACTGCCGATGTTGCCAGGGTTGATGCGCAGGCAGGCAGCCCCCGCCTCGGCAGCCTCGATGGCGCGCTTATAGTGGAAATGGATATCGGCCACGATCGGCACCTTGGAGGCGCGCACGATCCGGGACAGGGCCGCCGTCGAGGCCTCATCCGGGCAAGAAACGCGCACGATATCGACGCCGGCTTCCTCGGAAAGGCGGATCTGCGCGATCGTCGCCTCGGCGTCCGCCGTCAGCGTGTTGGTCATGGTCTGGACCGTGATCGGCGAATCGCCGCCAACCGGCACGGACCCAACCATGATCCGCCGCGATTTGCGGCGCACGATGTCGCGGTAAGGTCTGATGCTCATGCCCGCCAATGTAGCTGCGGGCGGGCGGCTTATCCAGCCACCAGGGCCGGCCGTCCGGCTCAGCGCGCGTCGATGACGCGGTAGGCGATTCCCGCCGGCACGACGTAGCTTTCGCCGGCACGGACGTAGGTCTGGGCCAGGACATCGCCATTCGGTGCGCGCAATTCGACCCAGCTGTTGATCCGCACGCTGACTGGCGTGTCGACCCTCATCGGCAGGCTGGAGAGGGGCTGGGTGGCCGCGGTCTCGGCAGCGGGCGTTCGCGCGATGGCTTCTTCGGTGGCAGGTGCGACAGGCGCCGCCGGGGTGGTGATGCGCTGTGGCTGCTCCGGCTGGGCCGGCGGCTGCGCCGCCTGCGCCTGACCGGGCGTAGGCGCCGTCATCACGACGGGCGGCGGCGGCGCGGGCACGGCGATAACGATCGGCGGCGCGAGTGGCGCCGACGGCGCGGCCGCGTCCTTGCGCGGCGCCGGCCACACTTCGGCCGGCAGTCCGCCGGGGGTGCTGCGGGTATCCAGGGTCGCCGGTGCGCCCGGCGTCGCACTAGCCGGAGTCGCGTTGGTCGCTGCATTGGTGGGTGCCGCGTCAGTTGTCGCCTTCGGTGCGGCGGGCGGTGACGCGAGCAGGCGATCCGGCACGGGCGGCACCTTCTCGGCGACGACTGTCTGTTCACGCGGCAAGTAATTCCAGACCGCATAGCCGGCGCCAACGACCAGCAGCACGGTCAGCACGGCCAAGCCGATCGGCGCGCGCTTCACGACGATCGGGAAGTCGGCGGGCAGCGACACCGGGCGCTTGATGGGAACCGGACCGGACAGGTGATACGCGGTCAACACCTTCTCAGGGTCGAGCCCTACGTGCGTGGAGTAAGCGCGCAGGAACGCCGGGATGTAGGCGGCACCGGGAAGTTTATCGAAGCGGCCGTCCTCGATCGCTTCGAGATGACTGCGCCGAATTCGCAAACTCTTTTCGACATCGGATAAATCGAGACTCAGCGCCTCACGTTGATCGCGCAGCAAGCGACCAACAGCTCTGCCTGGTGTGGCCTCGCGTTCGACCGCTCGCCAATCAACCTGATCCGGCATGAACTACCCTGCTTTCCCCTTGGGCGGACTCTTAGCAGAGCCGCTATGGCAGAGCAAAAGCGATTCGACTTTTCGTCGTTAAAATTCGCTGAAGCTAAATTTCGATCGCGTGATCTGCAGCGAAGAGACGCAGTGTCTCGCGCATGGGGCGATCCGGTTGTGTAAGTGCAGCGGTCATGAAACCAGTTACCTCGTCGAGATCGAGAGAACGGATCATGGCCTTCACCGGTCCGATGGAGCCCGGCGACATCGATAGCGAACGCACACCGACGGCAAGAAGCGCCAGCGCCTCGACGGGACGCCCCGCCATCTCGCCACAGACGGCGAGATCGACGCCCGTCGGTCGGACCTTCTCGACCACAAAATGTAGCAGTCGCAGAAGCGCGGGAGACAAACTGTCGTAGCGGCCGGCCAATCGGCTGTTGCCGCGATCGGCCGCGTAAAGGAACTGCAAAAGATCATTCGTTCCCACTGAAAGAAAGTCGACATGAGGCAGCAGGCTGTCGAGCTGCCAGGCCAGTGCCGGCACTTCGAACATGACGCCAACGCGAAGCTGCTCCGGCAGCGCCTGGCCGCGCCGCTGGGCGCGGTCGAGTTCGAGGTCGAGCAGCCGCCGGGCGCTCAGGAGCTCGGCGACCTCGGCGATCATCGGGAACATGACCGACAACGGCCGGCCATTGGCGGCCTGAATCAGGGCCCGAAGCTGCCGACGCAGCATGGCCGGCCGGTCGAGACCGATCCGGATGGCCCGCCAGCCCATCGCGGGATTGTCGTCGCCAAAGGCGCCGACATAGGGGAGAACCTTGTCGCCGCCGACATCGAGGGTGCGAAAGGTCACCGGCCGACCGTCGGCAAGATCGAGCACCCGGCCATAGAGCCAGGCCTGCGCGTCGACGTCGGGAAACTCCGAACGCACCATGAACGGAATCTCGGTCCGGTAGAGACCGATGCCGTCGGCGCCGGTGTCGTCGAGATGCTGCATGTCGATCAGCAGGCCGGCATTCATGTGCAGCGAGATCCGGGCCTGGTCGCGCGTCGCCGACGGCAGGTCACGCAGCATCGCATACTTGCGCCGCCGTTCGGCGCGCGCGTCGATCGCGGCATGGACCGTCTGCAGCACGTCCTCGGCCGGCCGCACCAGCACCTGGGCATTGTCGCCGTCGACCACGATCGGATCGCCGGCCTCGACCCGCGACAGCACGTCGGGCGCACGGCCGACCACGGGGATATCGAGCGCGCGCGCCACGATCGCCACGTGGCTCAGCGCCGAGCCTTCCTCCAGCACCACGCCGCGCAGGCGCGTGCGGTCGTAGTCGAGCAGTTCGGCCGGGCCCATGTCGCGCGCGACGACGATCATGTCGTCGGGCATCGAGGCCGGATCGGCGGCGACACGGCCGGTCAGCCGCAGCAGCAGCCGGTTGCAGAGATCCTGGAGGTCGCTCAGCCGCTCGCGGATATAAGGATCGGTCGACTGACCGAGCCTGGTGCGCACGTCGTCGAACGCGCGTTGCACGCCCGCCTCGGCGGTGAGACCTGAACTCACCGCCTCGCGCACGCGCTCCATCCAGCCGCGATCGTCGACGAACATGCGGAAGGTTTCCAGGATCTCGCGCTGCTCGCCCGACTGCATGTCGTGCGCCTCGAGCATGCGATCGACGTCGGCCCGCACGCCATGCAGCGCTTCCTCGAAGCGCTCATGCTCCACGCCGATATCCTCGGCGACCACCCGCGAGATCACGATGCGCGGCTCGTGCAACACCGCGTGGCCGATCGCGACACCGGGCGTCAGCTGGACGCCGTCGATGCGCAGCGGCAACAGGCCGAGACCGTCGACCTGCTGCATCTCGTTGGGGCTGACGATGTGACCGGCCGCGATCAGCTCGGCCAGCACCATCGCGATGGTCTGCAGGCTCTCGATTTCCTCCTCGTCGTACTGGCGGCGCGTGCGGTTCTGCACCACCAGGACGCCGAGCACGCGGCCGGCGCGGACGATCGGCACACCGGCGAGCGAATGATAGATTTCCTCACCCGTTTCAGGGCGATAGGCGAACTGCGGATGGCTCTGCGCATCGTCCAGCGCCAGCGGCCGGCCGTGGGCCGCGATGTCGCCGACCAGGCCCTCGCCGACCCTGAGGCGGGTGCGGTGCACCGCGGAGGGGTTGAGGCCCTGGGTGGCGAACAACTCGAGCACTTCTCCCGCGCGCAGCAGGTAGATCGAGCAGACCTCGGCCACCATCTCGTTGGCGACCAGGCGCACGACCTCGGCCAGCGTATCCTCGACGGAACCGGCACGCGCCATCGTGTCCCGGAGCCGCTTGAGGAGCATTCGCGGTCCGGCCGGTGGAGTTGTTCTCTCCATGGTCAGACCGCGGGATACTTGAGTCGGATGACTACAAAGCTGCGGTCGATGGCGCAGGCGCAAGCTCGCCACGCCGCCAACGGCCAAGCATTGAGGGGCCAGGCGTTGACGGGGCGGGCGTTGAGGCGAACCTCGCAGGTGACTTCCGCGCGCATGGCCTGCTTATAGCAAGACCCGCGCCGAACTGCCTATCGGCTTATTCGCATACGCAAGAGAGAAACTTATGCGTTCAGGCGGCGTCGAGATCGTAAGCCGTATGTAATGCGCGGACCGCGAGCTCGGTGTACTCGGCGGCCACCAGGACGCTGATCTTGATCTCCGACGTCGAGATCACCTGGATGTTTATGCCCTTGGCGGCGAGCGTCTCGAACATCTTGAGCGCCACGCCGGCATGGCTGCGCATGCCGACGCCGATCACCGACACCTTGGCGACGTTGATATCGGACTTGATCTCGGCGAACCCCAGATCGGACTTGGCCTGCTCGAGCCGCTGCACCGCACGGGCAAGGTCGGCCCGCGGCACGGTGAAGGTCATGTCGGTCGAGCTGCCGTCGACCGAAACGTTCTGCACGATCATGTCGACGTTGATGTTGGCCTCGGCCAGCGGGCCGAACAGCGCCGCCGCCACGCCCGGCCGGTCGGCCACGCGCGTCACCGTGATCTTGGCCTCGTCCTTGGAGAAGGCGATGCCGCTCACGACGGATTTCTCGAGTCCCTGAGCCATGATTTCGTCCTCGTCCACAACCAGAGTACCGGGCAGGTCGCTGCCGAGTGCGGCGTCGAACGACGATAGCACCTGCACGCGCACATGATGATTCATCGCCAGCTCGACCGAGCGCGTCTGCAGCACCTTCGAGCCCTGCGACGCCATTTCGAGCATTTCCTCGTAGGTCACGCGGTCGATCTTCTGCGCCTTCTCGACGATCCGGGGATCGGTCGTGTAGACGCCGTCGACGTCGGTGTAGATGTCGCAGCGGTCGGCCTTGAGAGCGGCCGCCAACGCCACCGCCGAGGTGTCCGAGCCGCCGCGACCGAGCGTCGTCACCCGGCCCTCGGGCGAGACGCCCTGGAAGCCCGGCACGATCGGCACTTCGCCCGCGTCGAGGCTCTTGGCCATTTCGGCCGTATCGATGTCGACGATGCGCGCCTTGCTGTAGGCGCCATCGGTCCGGATCGGGATCTGCCATGAGCCCCAGGAGCGCGACTTCACCCCCTCCTGCTGCAGCGCCAGCGCCAGCAGGCCGATCGTCACCTGCTCACCGGTCGCCACGACGACGTCGTACTCGCGCGGATCCGGCAGCGGGGCGATCTCGTTGACCCACTTCACGAGCTGGTTGGTGGCGCCGGACATGGCCGAGACCACGACCGCGACCTGGTTGCCGCGCGCGACCTCGCCTTTGACCTTGCGCGCGGCATTCTTGATCCGCTCGATGTCGCCAACCGAGGTGCCGCCAAACTTCAGAACGATGCGCGCCATAAATCCACTCGAAGGGCAAGCCACTGCCCGGAAAGCGGGCTATAGACACCGGTGGCGCCATATGGGTCAAGGGTAGCCATGAGCCAGACCACGCATAACCAGCACAACTCCACGGTCGATCCGGCCGAGATCGAGCGCTTTTCGCGCATCGCCGACGAATGGTGGGACCCCACCGGCAAGTTCGCACCGCTGCATCGCCTGGGCCCGGTCCGCATCGGCTTCATCCGCGACCGCGCCGCCGCCCACTGGGGCCGCGAAGCGCTGACGGGCCAACCTTTGCAGGGACTTTCGGTCCTCGACATCGGCTGTGGCGGCGGCCTGCTCGGCGAACCGATGGCCCGGCTCGGCGCCACCGTCACCGGCATCGATGCCGGCGCCCGCAACGTCGCCGTCGCCGCGTTGCACGCCGAGAAGCAGGGCCTGGCCATCGACTATCGCCAGGACACCGCCGAGGCTTTCGCCATGAGCGGCGGGCAGTTCGACATCGTGCTGGCGCTGGAGATCGTCGAGCACGTGGCCGACGTCGACCTGTTCCTGAAATCCATCGGCCGGCTGGTGAAGCCTGGCGGCCTCCTGTTCCTGTCGACGCTCAACCGCACCGCCAAGGCCTGGGCGCTGGCCATCGCCGGCGCCGAATACGTCCTGGGCTGGCTGCCGCGCGGCACCCACGACTGGAAGAAATTCCTGAAGCCCTCCGAGGTCGTGCGCGGTCTGGAAGCCGGCGGCGTCACGACGAAGGAGATCGTGGGCGTGGTCTACAGCCCCTTCAGCCGCGCCTGGTCCCTGAACAAGACCGATCTCGACGTGAATTACATGCTGTTCGGTGTCGCCCAAAACACGCCAAACTGAAAATCGGATCGGCGCTCTTCGAAAGCCCCAACCGGCCCGGTAATCCGTTGAATTTGCTGACTAAATTACCGATTCTGGTGGCCAGCCCCTTCGGGCGGCTCGCTGCAGGTTCGCCTTCACGACCAGGCGATGAAAGGGGGCAATCAGCGCCAGATAGAGCCGGCCCAGCAGATTGTGGCAATGCACGACCGTCGTGACGACGAGTTCGTCCGAGCGAATCAGCACTGACGCCCGGAAATCGAGGTGGATGTCATCCTCGCCCAGGATCACCTCGTTGGCAGAGACGGAGTGGACGCGGAAAATAAAGATCCGGTCGGCGCCTTCGGCAGGTGCTGTCGCCCGCAGCTGCTTCGACGTCTTGATGCCGAACCCGGCCACGAGCGCATCGCGCGCGCCCAAGAGGGTGTGGAACCACGGTGCCGGCTCGGCAAACATGAAGCGCGAGAGTTTCGTGACATCGCGGCTGCTGCCGGCCGGAAGGCGGATCGCAAACGCATCCGCGAGGTTCGCGCCGGGGAAAAGTCCGGCCATGCCGCTTTCCGTCGGCAGCGCGACGGCGCGTGCTCTTCGGCGCAGAGTCGTCAGTTCCCGCGCGGAATCCACGGCAGGCGGCCGAATTCGATGCCTTCCTCGGCCAGCGCCTCGGCTTCCTCGTCGCTGGTCTGGCCGTAGATGCCGCGCTTCGCGCTCTCGCCGTAGTGGATCTTGCGCGCCTCCTCGGCGAACTTCTCGCCGACCGGCTCCATGTTCTTCTCGACGACCTCGCGCAACTTGACGAGCGCCTCGCGCATTTCCTTGGGGATAGCGCGCGCGAGTGCCGCGACATGGGAATCCGGCGCGGCCGCGGGTGCTGCCTCGGCGGGCGCTTCGGCCGGCACATCCGTGCTCTGGTCCCGTCCCTTGCCGCTGCCCTTGCCGATGCTCTTGCCAATTCGGGGCGCCATCGGCGCCCGCGTGATCTTGGCGTTGCCGCACGACGGACAGCCGATCAGGGAACGCTTTTCCTGACGCTCGTAGGTCTTGCCGTCCTTGAACCAGCTGTCGAACTCGTGGCCCTTGGCGCAGCGCAGGCGATACAAAATCATGACAGTTCGAAAATGGTGGCTTGTCGCGCTGGACGCAAGGCCCGATTGTCGCGCCCCCGTCCCTGTGACACTGCCGACGACCGCGATGGACCACCAGCCTTCCAATACCAAAGCCGCCTTCTGGATGGCCGGATGGCTGTCGGCGATGCTGCTGATGGCGATCGCCGGCCGCGAGGCGACACGCGCGCTCGACGTCTTCCAGATCATGGAGATGCGCTCGCTCATCGGCCTCGTCATGCTCTATCCGCTGATCCACCTGGGCGGCGGCTTTGCCGCGCTGAAGACGGCGCGGCCGTGGCAACAGGTCGTGCGCAACACGGTGCACTACGGCGCACAGTACGCCTGGTTCCTCGCCTTGACCCTGATTCCGCTCGCCCAGGTCATCTCGATCGAGTTCACCATGCCGATCTGGGTGGCGATCCTGGCGGTCGCCTTCCTGCGTGAACGCATGGGGCTCTGGAAGAATCTCGCGGTCGTGTTGGGCGTGGTGGGCGTCGTCGTCATCGTGCGCCCCGGCGCCAACGAGATCGTACCCGGCCAGTTGATCGCGCTCGCGGCCGCCGTGGGCTTCGCCATCTCCGTCACCATGGTGAAGTCGCTCACCCGCACCGACAGTGTCGTGGTCATCCTGTTTTGGATGCTGGTCATCCAGTCGGTGATCGGCCTCGTGCCGGCGCTCGCCGTCTGGCGCTGGCCCTCGCCTCATATCTGGGGCTGGATCCTCGTCATCGCCTTCCTTGGCACCTACTCGCACTATTGCCTGACGCGTGCGATGCTGCATGCCGACGCCACCATCGTCGTGCCGATGGATTTCCTGCGCGTGCCGCTGGCCGCCCTCGCCGGCTGGCTGATCTACAGCGAGCGCGTCGACACTTTCACGGTGCTGGGTGCGGCGCTGATCCTGTCGGGCAACCTGTTGAATCTGAAAGCCGCCGGAGGTCGCAAGCCATGACGGCTTCTTCCTGGATCACCATGTGGGCCGGCCTGGTGCCACCTGTCGCCAGCGTCCTCGACGTCGCCGCCGGCAAAGGGCGGCACACGCACTTCTTCGCCGGGCGCGGCCATCGCGTGACGGCGATCGACCGCGATGTGAGCGCCCTCACCGCCGCCCACACTGTCGAAGTCATTGCAGCCGACCTCGAGGACGGCAGCCCCTGGCCGCTCGCCGGCCGCACGTTCGGCACCGTCGTCGTGACCAACTACCTGCACCGGCCCCTCTTTCCGCACCTGTTCGCGGCGCTGCAGCCCAGCGGCGTGCTGCTCTACGAGACTTTCATGGAAGGCAACGAACGCTTCGGCAAACCGAGCCGGCCCGAATTCCTGCTGAAGGATGGCGAACTGCTGGAGCTGGTGCGCGGCCGCTTCTCGGTGATTGCCAACGAGGCGCGGCTGATCAGCGAGCCCAGAATTGCGATGGTGCAGCGGATCGCGGCGCGTTCGAATTAAGAGTTATACCACTGTCGCGAGTGCAGTAGTTTGATCATATATTCAATGCATTCGATACGGACGGAACCCGACCGTGAGGTCTAAGCGACTATAAGCGGCGAGTTCACAGCATGCCGCGAATGCATCGCGGCGCCTTCAAGCACGCCGAAAAACTCGTGTCGAAATTTCCGAAAGACGCAGGGCTAGTCCTGCATCATCCAGTACGACTGAACCCCAGCAAGTATATGAATCTCGACTAGCCGCGCTTTGCACGCGACGGACCAAATACTGACCTAGTCGAATTTAGCCGGAGCTAAGCTATTCCGCTGCCTTTGCGACCGCCACCTTGTGCAGCACGGGCGCCGCGTACTTCCGGTCGTGCTGCAGCGACGGCACCATCTTGCGCGCCTCGGCCACCTTGGCGAGA
>JAQSDW010000186.1 GCA_029946105.1 Reyranella sp.
CATGCGGGCGTCGCTGCCGTCAGGCAGGCGCTTCAACGGCGCGAAGCGGCTTAGTGCATGATAGTAGGGGAATGGATCGTCGAGAAAGGCGCGCTCCAGGGTCGCCAGATCGAAGCGCGCGGCGAAAGCCCGGGCTTCGTCCGCCGGCAGCTCGATGAGAATCCCGGTTAGAACTGGTCCTCCCTGAGGGCGAATACCGTCCGGCCGGCGGCCTTCAGCGGGCCGAGTTGGGCCAGCGCCGGCGGCAACACCACCTCGGCGTAGAAGCGCGCCGTGATCAGCTTGGCTTCCAGGAAGGCGGGATCGCCGTCGCGCGCGGCGAGCCGGGTCTGCGCCACCAGGGCGCTCCGGGCCAGCAGCCAGCCGCCCAGCGCCGTGCCCGCCAGACGCAGGAACGGCACCGAGCCCGCGAGTGCCGAGACCAGATCCGCCTTGACCGATTGCGCCACCCATTTGGTCGCGTCCTCCAAGGCGTCCGCCGAAGCGAGCACGCCGGCGCAGATGGCGGCCAGGTCGTCGCCCGGGGCAGCCTTCATCTCGTCGGCCAAGGCACGCATCTCGGCTACCAGTGCCAACATGGACTCGCCGCCATCCTTGGCCACCTTGCGACCCACCAGGTCGCGTGCCTGGATGCCGTTGGTGCCTTCGTAGATCGGCAGGATGCGCGCGTCGCGCAAATGCTGGGCGGCGCCCGCCTCCTCGATAAAGCCCATGCCACCATGGATCTGCACGCCGGTGGAGGCGATCTCGTTGCCGAGGTCGGTGAACCAGGCTTTGACGATCGGGATCAGCAGATCGACCCGGTCCTGTGTCTTGCGGGCGGTCTCCTTGTTGGGATGCTTCAGGGCGCCGTCGATGCCGGCCGCGGTGTAGTAGCCCAGCGCCCGCATCGCCTCGATCTGGGCACGCATGGTCATCAGCATGCGGCGCACGTCGGCATGGTGGACGATCGAGACCGCTTCGGGCTTCGGGCTGCCGTCGTCTTTCGACTGCACTCGGGTGCGGGCAAAGGCGGCTGCCTGCTGGTAGGCGCGCTCGGCGATCGCCAGACCCTGGATGCCGACCGACAGACGGGCGTTGTTCATCATCGTGAACATGTAGGACAGGCCGCGGCCTTCCTCGCCGACCAGGTAGCCGACCGCGCCGCCGTCGTCGCCGAACGACATGACGCAGGTTGGACTGGCATGGATGCCGAGCTTGTGCTCGAGCGAGACGCAACGCAGGTCGTTGCGCTTGCCGAGGCCGCCGTCTGCGCCGACCAGGAATTTCGGCACGATGAACAGCGAGATACCACGGACCCCGGCGGGCGCATCGGGCGTGCGCGCCAGCACCAGGTGCACGATGTTCTCCGCCATGTCGTGTTCGCCGTAGGTGATGAAGATCTTCTGGCCGGTCACCAGATAATGGTCGTCGTTCTTGATGGCCCGACTCTTGAGCTGGCCGAGGTCGGAACCGGCCTGCGGTTCGGTCAGGTTCATGGTCCCGGTCCACTCACCCGAGATCATCTTCGGCAGGTAGGTCGTTCGCTGCTCGGGCGATCCATGATGATGGAGGGCGTCGATGGCGCCCTGGTTCAGTAGCAGCACCAACCCGAAGCCCATGTTGGCCGCCTGCCACATCTCCTGCACGGTGGTCGCGAGCAGCCACGGCATGCCCTGGCCACCGAACTCCGGGTCGAAGGGCAGCGAGTTCCAGCCGCCGGCGACGAATTCCTTGTAGATCGCCGCGAAGCCTGGAGCGGACCGGACGACACCGTTTTCCAGTTTGGCGCCGACCTTGTCGCCGTCGCGATTGAGCGGTGCCAGGCCATTGCCGGCGAGCTTGGCGGCCTCCTCCAGCACTGCGTCGACCGTGTCGTCGGTGGCGTGTTCGTAGCCGGGCAGTGCCGAAACGCGCGCCAGGCCGGCCACTTCGCGCAGCGCGAAACGCATGTCGGCGAGCGGGGCAGTGTAGGTCATCTGTTTTCCTCCTGACCGCAATATGCCGGGCCCAGTCGCTTTTGGCGACCGGCTCGGGTACCTTGGGCCATCATGACCGATACAGTTCAGCTTACTATCGACGGCCCACGGGCCACCGTCACGCTCAACGATCCAGCCAAACACAACCGGCTCGATCCGGCCGGTCTCAAGGTGCTGCGTGCGGCCATCGAGAAGGCCGATGCCGATCCCGACGTGCGCGTGACCGTGATCACGGGGGCGGGCGAGAAAACCTTCTGTTCGGGCTACGACCTCGGCTCGATCTCGGCCAGCGAGCGCCGCTCCCAGTCCGACAACGAAGACAGTTTCGAGAAGGTCATGGATCGCCTCGAGGCGATGCGCATGCCGACGCTGTGCGCGCTGAACGGCGGGGTCTATGGCGGGGCGACGGACCTGGCGCTCGCCTGCGATTTTCGCCTGGGCGTCAGGGGCATGAAGTTCTTCATGCCGGCCGCCCGCTTCGGCCTGCACTACTATCCCGGCGGCCTGCGTCGCTACACCCAGAAGGTGAGCCCCAGCTTCGCCAAGCGGGCCTTTCTGCTGTCGGAGGATTTTTCCGACACGGAGTTGCTGGCCGTCGGCTATCTCGACTGGCTGGTCGATCGTGCCGAGTTCGCCGACAAGGTCGAGGAAAAGGCCACCAAGCTCGCGTCGCTGGCACCGCTGTCCATGGCAGGCATGAAGCGCGCCATCGAACAATTCGCCCAGGCAGCACCGGATGTCCCGTCGATCCGGATGTCCGCCCAGGCCTGCGCCGGATCGGAGGATCTACGCGAGGGGTTGGCGGCATTGCGCGAGCGCCGCACTCCTGCCTTCAAGGGGCGCTAAGCCGAGCTGAACATGCAACGCCGCCTCGCCGCCATCGTTCACGCCGACCTCGCTGGATTCACCCGGATGATGGAGGGCGCTGAGACGCGCACCTTCCGGCACCTGAAATCCGCCCAGATCGAGGTTTGGCGGCCGGCGATCGTGGCGTCGCAGGGTCGGCTGGTCGGGACGGCGGGAGATGCCATGCTGGCGGAGTTCGGTTCGGCGGTGACTGCCGTCGGGGCCGCCATCGATATCCAGGAACGCATGGCGCGGTTCAATGAAACCTTGCAGGAAGAGCAGCGCATGATGTTCCGCATCGGCGTTCACCTGGGTGAAGTGATCGTCGATGCCGAGGATCAGAACATCTTCGGCGATGGCGTCAATCTCGCCGCCCGCATCCAGGCGCTGGCCGAACCCGGCGGCATCGCGGTATCGCGCGTCGTGCGCGATCTGGTCGAACTCAAGGTCGAGTATGCTTTCGCCGACGGTGGCGAGCAGCAGATGAAGAACGTGAGCCGCGCCGTCCAGATTTTTCATGTCCGCCATGCCCGCCAGGCACCGATCGGAACGACGACCCGGATGGTGCCGCAGATCACGTTGCGCTTTGAAGGCCCGGACTCCGCTGGCCACAAGCATGCCTTCGACGTTGCCCTCGACAAGTTGATGGGCCAGTCGCAGGGGCTGGTGATCGGCCGCTCCGCCGATCAGTGCGAACTCGTTGTGGCACATGCCACGGTATCGCGCCGTCACGCGCGTCTCTGCCTCGCGGGCGAGGCCCTTCAGGTCGAGGACCTCGGTTCGACCAATGGCACGATGGTCAACGGCACGGCGCTTCGGTCAGGTGCGCCGGTGGCGCTTCATGCCGGCAACAAGATCCGCATCGGCGACGTCGAACTGCTGGTTCGTCAGGTCTAGCGCATGCATCGGCCATGAACGACCCCGCGAAACCGCCTCCGGGCGAAGTGCCCGAAGTCGACTATGTCGCGCTCCGCGCCGGCCAAACCATCGGCCGCTACGAGATCGTCTCCGTGCTCGGCCAGGGCGGCTTCGGCATTACCTATCGCGCGCGAGACATTCAGCTCGGCCGCGAAGTCGCGATCAAGGAGTATCTCCCGTCGGCATTGGCGGTGCGGCAGGACGGCGCCACCGTTCTGCCGCGCACGACCAAGATGGCCGACGATTTCGGCTGGGGACGCGATCGCTTTGTCACCGAGGGACGGACGCTGGCGACGCTCCATCGCGTGCCGGCGATCGTGCACGTGTTCGACTTCCTCGAGGCCAACGGCACCGCCTATATCGTCATGGAGTTGCTGAGCGGCGAGACGCTCGAGGATCGGCTGAGGCAGAAGGGCACGCTTACGCCCGATGAAGTCGACCGCATCCTGTGGCCGCTGCTCGACGGGCTGGAGCAGGTCCACAGCGCCGGCTTCCTGCATCGCGACATCAAGCCCGCCAATATCCTTCTCAATGCCGCGGGCGATCCGACGTTGATCGATTTCGGCGCGGCACGCGAGGCGATGGTCGGTCGGACGTCGGCGATGACGGCGATTTTCACACCGGGCTATGCCGCCGCCGAACAGATGACCTCGGCCAAGCAAGGGCCGTGGACCGACATCTACGGCCTCGCCGCCACGCTTTATCATGCGATTGCCGGCAAGACGCCGCCCAGCGCCTTTGACCGCATGCTGGATGACGGCTACGAGCCGCTTACCCGGCTGACGCCTAAGGGGTTTGCGCCGGGCCTTTTGGCCGGCGTCGATGCCGGGCTGGCGGTAGCCGCCCGCGACCGGCCTCAATCGATTGCCGGCTGGCGGCCAATCCTCGGCATGGTCTCGGCGCCGGCCGCTGACGCCACCGTGATGATGGGCAAGCCGGAGGCCTCGGCGGGAGGGCGCGTTTCGGTGCTGTCGCCGGCAACGGCAACGGCCGGGATACCCGAAGCGGCGGCACCCAAACGGACCGGCTTGTGGATCGCCTTGGCGGTCGTCCTCGTCGCAGCCCTTGGTGGCGGAGGCTATTACGCAACGGCCATGCGCGGACCCGATCCCGAGGTGGTCAAGGCCAAGGCCGCGACAGACGCGGCGGAGGCAGCCCGGCGGAAGGCCGAGGAGGAGAACGAGAAGCTGCGCGTCGAGGCCCAGCGTAAGGCGGCTGAAGAAGCCAGTGCGAAGGCCGAGCAGGAAGCAAAGGTCAAGGCGGACCAGGCGGCACGGGACAAGGCCGAAGCGGAGGTGGCTTTCCGCCGCCAGATCGAAGCCGAGTTGGCGGAAAAGAAGAAAGCCGAAGACGAGGCCAAACAGAAAGCGGAGGCCGATGCTGCCGCGAAACGCAAGGTCGAGGAGGATGCCCGCAAGGCAGCCGAACTGGTGACGGGGACGTTCGACCATTTCGGCAAGACATTGATGTTGCTGACCTTACGCAACAATCCAGCAGAGATTCGCCTGCAGGGCGTCGATGTCGTCGATGAACCCCGTCTGCGCCAGGCAGGGGTCAACGCCCTGGCGGCCAAGCCGCGTGACCTGCGGTGTCGGCAGACCGACCGCCTGACCGACGGCACACCGCTTTATCGCTGCCTGGTCACGAAGCTCGATGCCAAGGAGCCTTTGGTTGACGTTCCGGACTCTGATCGGGTCGATCTCGCATTGGCGCTGGTCAATGGCGGTTTGGTGCTGGCGTCCTGCGATGCCCCCCGGGCCTATGCCGATGCGGAAGACGAAGCCCGTGGCAAGAGCCTGAACTTATGGTCTATGATAAAGCCCGCTGAATACAGACGGAGATGCGCGCGATGAACGCTGTTGTTGCCATGATGAGCCCCCGTGCGGCCTCGCGGTCGCGCTTTTTCGTCAAGCTGGTCGGCGTCGTGGCGGCGCTCGGCCTCGCGACAAGCTGCACGACCAGCGAAAGCGGTGGTCCGTCGAACCAGACCATGGGTACGCTCATGGGCGCAGCGGTCGGCGGCACCGTCGGCGGCCTGGCATTCGGGAGCGCCGGTGGCATTGTCGGTGGTGCTCTGGTGGGCGCGCTCGCTGGTAATCTCGTGGGTCGGGCGCTCGACAATCAGGAACGGCAGCGTCTCGCCCAGGCCACCCAGAGCGCCTTCGTTGCCGAGACCAACGTGCCGACGACCTACACGGTCGAGAAGACCTCCAATCAGCCGTCGTCGGCGCCACCCACCGTAGTGCAGGCCAAGCCGGTTGGCCCCAAGGCAGGCCGGGCCGATGGCAGCACCTGCCGGCCGATCGAACTCACGGCGACCAAGAACGGGCAGACCACGACGGAAACGCAGACTTTTTGCCAGGCTGCGGGTTCCAGCGATCTGAAGCCGGTTTCGGTCTAGTCTGCAGGGTGGCCAGCAAAGCGCACGGCGGCTGCTGGTTCTTACGCACTCTGCCGGAAGCCAATGAGCGACGCGTCTGATCAGTCCACCCAAGGTGGGATGGCGACGTCTCCGATCGATTTCGTCGCGCTGTCGGCGGGACGGACGATCGGACGGTACGAAGTCGTGTCTGTCCTCGGACAGGGCAGCTTCGGGATCACCTATCGTGCCCATGACACCCAGCTCCATCGTGAAGTCGCCATCAAGGAATACTTGCCGCTGGCGCTCGCCGTGCGCCAGGACGGCACGACCGTTCTGCCGCGCTCGACCGATGCGGCGGCGGATTTTTCCTGGGGACGTGACCGCTTCGTGGCCGAGGGCCGGACGCTGGCCAACCTGCAGCGTGTGCCGGCGATTGTGCGGGTCTTCGATTTTCTCGAAGCCAACGGTACGGCCTACATCGTCATGGAGCTGCTGAGCGGCGAGACGCTCGAGCATCGTCTCAGGCAGAAGGGATCGCTCGGCCCGGCGGAGATCGACCGTATCCTGTGGCCGCTGCTCGACGGGCTGGAGCAGGTTCACGCCAGCGGCTTCCTGCACCGAGACATCAAACCGGCCAATATCCTGCTCGATGGCGCCGGCAATCCCACCCTGATCGATTTCGGTGCCTCGCGGGTGGCCATTGCCGGGCGTTCGGCGGTACTTACGGCAATCTTCACGCCGGGCTACGCCGCGGCCGAGCAAATGACGTCGGCCAAGCAGGGGCCGTGGACGGACATCTACGGACTTTCCGCCACGCTCTATCACGCGATCACCGGCAAGACGCCTCCCAGCGCTTTCGACCGGATGCTGGATGACGGTTACGAGCCGCTTGGCCAGATGATCCTCCCGGGGTTCTCCCATGGTCTGCTGGTGGGACTCGATGCCGGGCTGGCGCTGAGGGCCAGCGACCGCCCGCAGTCGATCGCCGGCTGGCGGGCAATCTTGTCGTTGACCGCCGCGCCGGGTGACGCGGCGACCATGATACAGGCCAGGGCCTACCCCGATCCCGTCGCGACGGTGATGGCGCCGCGGCCATCGCCGCCGCCTGTCGCGACGCCGCCGTCTGTCTCCGTCAAGGCGCCAGCGTTGTCACCTCCGGCCGCCACGTCCCCTGGAAAGAATCGCATCGGCCTTTACGCCGGCGCCGGCGCCGCGATCCTGGCACTGGCCGGCGGCGGATACTTCGTCTTCGCCTCCAAGCCGACGCCCCAGGTTGCCGCAACCCAGACTCCTGCGCCCCAGCTCGCGGCGTCCCCGGGCGTGGCGCTTCAGGATCTCAAAATCGAAGAACTGGAAAAAGTGCTGGCCGAGCGGCGCAAGGCCGACGCCGCGGCGGTCGAGAAGCGGCGTCAGGAGGAAGATGCCCAGCGCAAGGTCGACGCCGAAGCCCAGGCCAAAATGGCGGCCGACGCCGAGCTGGAGAAGGCGCGGCAGCAACGGCAAAAGGCTGAGCAGGAACTGGCCCAGCTCAAGGCCGAGATGGAGGAGCGCCGCAAGGCCGAGGCGAGCCAGCGTCAACAGGCTGATGCCGCCGCCAAGCGCACTGCCGAGGCAGCCGCCCAGCACAAGGCCGAGGCCGAGATGGCGGCGCTGCGCCAGGCGGAGGACGACGCCCGCAAGAATGCCGCCGCCGAGGCCGCGGCCAAAACGCAGGCCGACGAGGCGCTGGCCGTGGCCCAGGAGGAGCGGCAACGCGCCGATCGGGAGGCCGCCGCCCGCCGCAAGACCGAGGAGGAAGCCGCTTCCGCGACCGCAGCCGAGACGCAAGCCAGGCGCAAGGCCGACGACGAGGCCAAGCAGAAGGCGGATGCCGAGGCCAAACTGAAGGCCGACACCGAAGCGGCGGCCGCTGCCGACAAGAAGGCCGCGGAGGCCACAGAGGGTGCGTTGCGGCTCTCGCAGATCGACCGTCAGCGCATCCAGGTGGCACTCACGTCGCTGGGCTTCGACACTCGCGGCAACGACGGCGCCTTCGGGCCGCGCTCGCGCGAGGTGA
The DNA here is from genome assembly GCA_029946105.1 of Reyranella sp. GTDB lineage: Bacteria > Pseudomonadota > Alphaproteobacteria > Reyranellales > Reyranellaceae > Reyranella. Next base: position 8,141 of record JAQSDW010000186.1, read on the forward strand.
TCTCGGCCTGGCAGAAGGCGCGCAACCAGGCGGTGACCGGCTTCCTGAACGGCACGCAGAACCAGGCGCTGCTGAAGGAGGCGGCGCCGGCGATTTCCCGGTTCGACGACGAGCAGAAGAAGGCCGACGAGGCCAAGGCTGAGGCCGCCGCCAAGGCAGTTGCAGCGCCCGCACTCGCGGCGGCAGCGCCCAATGTTGCGGCGGCCGCTCCGAAATCGGGTCCCGATGGCGTTTGGCGGGGCACGTACCATTGCACGCCATCGAGGGGCGGCCCCGAGTTCACCGTCGCCCTGCAGGTGACGGTGTCGGGCGGTGCCGGCACATGGATCCGCCCGGGCTCAGGGCCCAGCACACAAGGCAACCACTCCATCAGCGTGAAGATCAATGGACCGCAGGTCGTCGTGTCGCGCGTGTTCGTGCCTGGCAATCAGCCCGTGCAGACCGCGACGATGTCGGCGCGCTACGAAGGCAACACCATCAGCGGCGGCGGGCCGGAGGCAGGTAGCGGCGGCCGTACCTGCAATATATCGTTGACGCGGGGCCCTTAGAGCACCCAAGCAGCACATTCTGCGAAAGGATTCGGACATGGCGGGCAATGAGAAGGCGCGCGTGCTGCGCGATCGGTTGGCGAAGGGTGAGTTTATCCTGGCCCCCGGGATCTACGACGGCATCTCCGCCCGCGTGGCGGACAAGATGGATTTCCCTGCCCTCTACATGACGGGCTATGGCGCCACGGCGTCCATGTTGGGCCTGCCCGACGCCGGGCTCGCCACCTATTCCGATATGGTCGGGCGCGCCGAGATGATCTGCTCGGTCACCGAGACGCCGTTGATTGCCGATGCCGACACGGGCTATGGCGGCTTGCTCAACGTCCGGCGCACGGTGCGGGGCTACGAAGCGGCCGGCGTTGCCGCGATCCAGATCGAGGACCAGGAGATGCCGAAGAAATGCGGCCATACGCCCGGTCGCCGTGTCGTGCCGGCCGAGGACATGGTTCTCAAGATCAGGGTCGCGGTCGAGGCGCGCCGGCACGAAGAGACCATGATCGTGGCACGCACCGACGCGCGCACCGACCATGGCCTCGACGAGGCGCTGCGCCGTGCCCGGCTCTACGAAGACGCCGGCGCCGATGTGATCTTCGTCGAATCCCCGGAGAGCGAGGCGGAACTCGAGCGGATCGGCCGCGAAGTGAGCAAGCCGCTGCTCGCCAACATGGTCGAATTCGGCAAGACACCGCGGGTCGAGGTCGACCGGCTGAAGACGTGGGGCTTCAACATGGCCATCTATCCCGGCCTGGGCTTCAGCGTCGCCGCCGAGGCGATGCGCCTCGCCTGGGTCCATCTCAAGGACAACGGCACCAGCAACGGCGTGACGGTGCCGCAATACCGCAGCATGCACGAGTTGATGGGCTTTGCAGAGGTGTGGGACTTCGACAAGCGCTGGGCGACATGAACGGCAAGCAGGTCCTCGAGATGCTGGCACGACTGCCGGCGCGCGTATGGCTGCAGGCTGCGTTCGGCATCATCGGGTTCATCGTGCTGGCGGTGCTGGGCTTTGCCGTGATCGCGGGAGTGGCGGTGGTCGTCCTGGCGATCATCCTCGCCTTCAAGGCCAAGGCGTGGATCGCCGGCCTGTTCGGCCAACGCCCGGCCGCGGAACCGCCGCCGCGAGAAATGCGCCAGGTGACCGACGTGCCGTATGAGATCGTCGAGAAAAAGGACGAACCGTCGCCGCGCTGACCGTCTAGACGCGGACGATCTTGCCCGGGTTCATGAGGTTCTGAGGATCGAGCGCGCGCTTGATGGCGCGCATGGCGTCGAGTTCGATCTTGCTGCGGTAGTGCGCCAGTTCGTCGACCTTCAGGCGGCCGATACCGTGTTCGGCCGAGATCGAGCCGCCGTAGCCGACCACCAGGTCGTAGACCGCGCCGCTGATCGCCTCGCCATGCTCGTTGAAGCGCTTCTTGTCCCAGCCGGGCGGCGACTGACAATTGAAGTGCAGGTTGCCGTCGCCGACATGGCCGAACGGCACCGGCCGGCAATCGGGCAGCGCCCGCTTCATGGCGGCAAGGCCTTCCGTCATGAAGGCGGGGATCTTGCTCACGGCGACAGAGATGTCGTGCTTGATCGAGGGTCCTTCGCGCTTCTGGGCCTCGGAATGATTTTCGCGCAAGGCCCAGAAGGCGCGACCCTGGGCTTCGTTCTGGGCGATGGCGGCATCGAGCACGAGGCCGCTCTCCATCGCCTCGCCGAGATAAGTCTCCATCTTTTCCCGCAGCCCGGTCTCATTCGCGCCGTCCCGGCGGGCGCGGGTCGAAGACCACTCCAGCAGCGCGTACCAGTCGTGGCGCTCGGCCAACGGGTCGGCGGCGCCGGGAATATGCTTCAGGACGAAATCGACACCTTGGCGCGCCATCAGCTCGCAGGAGGTGACGTTGTCCTCCGAGGCGGCATGCGCGCCGCTCAGCAGATCGACTGCGGCTTGGGGCGAGGGCACGGCGATCCACGAGGTCGCCACGTCCTTGGGCTTGGGCCAGAGTTTCAGCACTGCCTTGGTGATGATGCCGAGGGTGCCTTCGGCGCCGAGATAGAGGTCGCGCAGGTCGTAGCCGGTATTGTCCTTCTTGAGGGCCCGGAGGCCGTTCCAGATGTCGCCTGCAGGCGTGACGACTTCGAGGCCCAAGACGAGGTGGCGGGTATTGCCGTAGTGCAGCACCTGCACGCCGCCGGCATTGGTCGAGAGATTGCCGCCGATGGTGCAGCTTCCCTCGGCGGCGAGGCTCAGCGGAAACAGCCGGTCGTGGGCGGCGGCCGTCTCCTGGATGGTCTTCAGGATCACGCCCGCCTCGACGGTCATCGAGTAGCCGATCTCGTCGATCTCGAGGATGCGGTTCATGCGGTTGAGCGACAGCACGATCTCGCGGCCGTCTTCGTGCGGCATGCCGCCGCCAACGAGGCCGGTGTTGCCACCCTGGGGAACGATGGCGACTTTCTCGGCGGCACAGAGTTTTACAACCCCTGCCACCTCGTCGGTCGAGGCGGGGCGCACCACGGCGAGCGCCGCGCCGAGGTAATTGTCGCGCCAATCGGTGAGATACGGGTGCTTGCCCGCCTCGTCGGTTATCAGTCCCTTGTCGCCGACGATGGCGTGGAGCTTTTCGATGAAATCACTCACAGTCGCAGGATCTTTCCCGGATTCATGATGTTCTTCGGATCGAGCGCGCGCTTCAGTGAGCGCATCGTGTCGAGTTCGATCCTGGAGCGGTAGTGCGCGAGCTCGTCGATCTTGTCGATGCCGATACCGTGCTCGGCCGAGATCGAGCCCGCCATGGAGGTGACGAGATCGTTCACCGCACGTGTGATGGCCGGCGAATACTGCTTCAGCGTCTCACGGTCCATGCCCTTGGGACCCATGAACGAGAAGTGCAGGTTGCCGTCGCCGATGTGGCCGAGTGGATAGGGGCGGATGCTGGGCAGGATGTCCAGCGAGGCCTTGAGGCCCTGCTCGATGAACGCGGGGATCTTCGAGATCGAGACCGAGATGTCGTAGCTCAACCCCGGACCCTCGGCGCGCGACGCGGGCGCCACCGATTCGCGGATGACCCACATGTTGCGTGCCTGCGCCTCGCTCTGCGCGATCACCGCGTCGAGCACGCGGCCGGCGTCGAGCTGGTCGGCGAGGAACTGCTCCATCTTGTCCGACATGCCTTCGGCGCCCTCGGCCTTGGGCCGTGACGACGTCCACTCGAGCAGCAGGAACCATGGCGTGTCGGCCTTGAGCGGATCCTGCGTGCCGGGAATATGGCGCAGGACCATGTCGGTGCAGACGCGGCTCATCAGTTCGCAGGAACCGACATTGTCCTCGGACGCGGCATGGGCCTCGGACAGGATCTCGATCGCGGCCTGCGGGTCGCGGATGGCGAGCCAGGCCGTCGCCACGTCCTTGGGGGCCGGCCACAGTTTCAGCACGGCCTTGCAGATGATGCCGAGCGTGCCTTCGGCGCCCATGAACAGGTGCTTGAGGTCGTAGCCGGTATTGTCCTTCTTGAGCGAGCGCAGGCCATTCCAGATGTCCCCGTTGGGCAGCACGACTTCCAGCCCTAGCACCAGGTTGCGGGCGTTGCCGTAGCGCAGCACCTGCACGCCGCCGGCATTGGTCGAGAGATTGCCGCCGATCATGCACGAACCCTGGGCGCCCAGGCTGAGCGGGAAGAAGCGGTCGTGGCTGGCCGCCGTCTCCTGCAGGGTCTGCAGCACGCAGCCGGCCTCGACGGTCATCGAATAGCCGACCGGATCGACCTCGATCACGTGGTTCATGCGGCCGAGCGACAGCAGGATGCCCGAGTGGGTCGGCCACGGCGTGGCGCCGCCCATCAGGCCGGTGTTGCCGCCCTGCGGGACGATGGCGATGCCGTTGTCGAAGCAGAGTTTTACGACCTTCGAGACTTCCTCGGTGTTGGCCGGGCGGACGACGACGGCGGCGGTACCGATGTTCGTGCCGCGCCAGTCGGTGACGAAAGGCTGCTTGCCCTGCTCGTCGAGGATCAGGCCCTTCTCGCCCACGATGGCGCGCAGCGCTTCCACGACGGCGGGTGTTACCGGGACGGTCGGAATGACGGGCGCAATGATGGTGTCTGGCATCGTTTCCTCTGATTTTGCCGCAGACTAGCCGCGCCGGGCGGTGCCGTCATCCGCCCCATCATGACCCTGGGAGGCGCGGCGCAGGCGGTCGTTGATCGCAAGGCCGAGGCCCGTTTCCGGAATGGGCATGACCGCGATGCGGCCGATGCCCGGCCGGTCGAGCGTCCGCATCATGGCAAAGAGGTTAGCCGCTGCCTCGCCGAGATCGCCCGACGGGCTGAGATTGTAGGTGAGCATCGCGCCCTGCGGCACCGTGGGCCCGAACGCCAGCAGGCCCTCGTCGGCGCCGACGCTTGTTGCCGCCAGGCGGACCGGTCGCGCCGGCGCATAGTGGCTTGCGAGCTGGCCGGGCGACTTGCGCGCCGCGTCGCCCGACGGAAGGGCGTGGCTCACGGCGATCGGCCCGATGATCGCCTCGATTGCCTCGCGCGTGGCGCCGCCCGGGCGCAGCAGCGTCGGCGTCGTGGTCGTGAGATCGAGTACCGTCGATTCGACGCCGACCAGGCAGGGCCCGCCATCGAGGATCAACGGCACGCGGTCGCCCAGCGATTCGGCCACGTGCGCGGCCTGCGTCGGGCTGACGGCGCCGCTGCGGTTGGCCGACGGCGCGGCGATCGGCCGGCCGGTGGCGCGGATCAATGCCTGCGCGACGGGATGCGATGGCGCGCGGATCGCCACGCTGTCGAGGCCTGCCGTGGCCAGCAGGGAGATCGGCGAACCAGGGGCACGCGGCAGCACCAGCGTGAGCGGCCCTGGCCAGAAAGCCGCCGCGAGCTTTTCGGCAACCGGAGTCCAGCGCACGAACTTCCGCGCCTCGGCGGCGTCGAGCACGTGGCTGATCAGCGGATTGAACTGCGGGCGGCCCTTGGCTTCGAAGATCGCCGCGACCGCGCGTTCGTTGGTGGCATCGCCGCCGAGGCCATAGACCGTCTCGGTCGGGAAGGCGACGAGCTGGCCGCAGCGCAGCAGCCGCGCCGCCTCGGCGACCGACTGCGCCGTCGGCTCGGCAATCGTCATCGCGCCGCCATGCTGCGGGCGATGAAGTGCGGATTGGAGAAGCGCGGCTTGCCGTAGAGCAGGGGCCGGTTGTCGGTGGTGACGACTTCGCCGCCTGCGGCTTCCAGCACGCCCTGGCCCGCGCCGGTGTCCCATTCGTTGGTCGGGCCGAAGCGCGGATAGATGTCGGCCTTGCCCTCGGCGATCAGGCAGAACTTCAGCGACGAGCCCGCCTGCACGCGGTCGGCGACGGTGAGGTTGTTGTTGCGGAACCAGATGTCGAGGTCGCTGTAGATGGCGTGGCTGCGGCTGGCACACGCCGTCAGCCCTTGCGGCGGACAGGGGCGCGTAGAGATCGCGGCGAAGCCGCCGCCGCGCTCGCGCATGTCGGCCCCCAGTCCCGCCGCGCCGCGCCACAGCAGCCCGGTGGCGGGCGCCAGAACGATGCCGAGCGTCGGCCGTCCGTCCTCGATCAGGGCAATGTTGACCGTGAACTCGCCGTTCCTTTTGATGAACTCCTTGGTGCCGTCGAGCGGATCGACCAGCCAGAACGGACCGCCGTCGAGCTTGGGCACGTGGCCCGCGGCCATCTCCTCCTCGGCCACGACCGGCAAGCCGGGCGTGAGCGCGCGGAGGCCCGCCACGATCACCAGCTCGGCGGCATGGTCGGCGTCGGTCACCGGGCTCTTGTCGGCCTTGTCGCGCACGCCGAGGTCGCCGGCATAGATGCGCATGATCTCGAGGGCGGCGGCCTCGGCGAGGTCTGTACAGGCCTGGCGGAGGTCGGAAATCGGAGGAAGGGTAAGGGTCACGGAACCGGTTGTGTCGGAGGCGGCGACCTTATAACCCATTCGTCCATGGGGAACAGGCTTCTGGGCGTCATATCGGCTCTTCCCGAGGAGCTGGCGCACCTCTCCGACAGGTCGGCCGAGGTGACCATGATCGCCGGATTACCCTTCTGGCGGGGCCATATTGCCGGCCGGGAGGCAGTGTTCGTCGAATCGGGCGCGGGCAAGGTCAATGCCGGCGTGGCCACGGTCCTGCTGCTCGACCGTTTCGACTGCCGGGCCTTGCTGATGTGCGGCGTGGCTGGCGGCCTCGACCCCGCGCTGGGCGTCGGCGACATCGTGGTCGGGACCAGCAACATCCAGCACGACTACGGCATGGAAAAGGAAGACCGCTTCGTCCACATCCAGCCCGGCAGCCGGCCATCGCTGGGCCAGGACTGGACCCCCGGCTACCCTGTGCCGGAGGCGGTGCTGGGGCGTCTCCGGGGGGCCGTGGTAGGCGTGGCGCTGGATCCCCTGCCTGAGAACGTCGGCGCCGGCCACCGGACTCCTGTGGTGCGCTTCGGCGCGATCCTGACCGGTGACAGCTTCGTGAATTCAGAAGAGACGAGGCGCCGCCTCCACGAGACGTTCCAGGCGCAGGCCGTCGAGATGGAGGGCGGTGCGGTGGCGCAGGTCGCCAGTCGCTGGGGCGACGACATTCCGGTCGTCAATGTGCGCTGCCTGAGCGACCTCGCCGGGGCCGAGAGCCACCTCGATTTCCGCGCCTTCCTGCCGGTCGCCGCGCGCTACGCCTCGCTGGTCGCGCACCGAGTCGCACCCGTTATTTGAGTTACTGCTTCAGGACGCGCCCGGCGACGGCATCGAGCTTGGCGGTCATGTCGGGCGATCGCGCCGCGGGCGCCGTGATCATGGCGTACTGAAGTGCGTGATCGCATCCGGCCGGGCACGGGCTCGGTCGCGCAGCTTTCAGGCGCGGCGCCATCATGGCGACCAGCACCTTGGCCTTCTCGGCATTCTCGGTGAGCACGCGCACGATGTCGGCCACCTGCACATGACCATGATCGGGGTGCCAGCAGTCGAAGTCGGTGACCATGGCGACGGTCACGTAGCAAATCTCCGCTTCGCGGGCGAGCTTGGCCTCCGGCATGTTGGTCATGCCGATCACGTCGCAGCCCCAGCTCCGGTAGAGCTTCGATTCGGCGAGGCTCGAGAACTGTGGCCCTTCCATCGCGATGTAGGTGCCGCCGAACTTGATGGGAAACCCGGCTTTCACGGCGCAATCGTGGACGGCCTCGGCCAGTCGATTACAGGTCGGCTGCGCCATCGAGACGTGCGCGACCAACCCTTCGCCGAAGAAGCTCTTTTCGCGGGCGAAAGTGCGGTCGATGAACTGGTCGACGACCACGAAATGTCCCGGCGGCAGGTCCTCGCGCAGCGAGCCGCAGGCCGACAGCGACAGGATGTCGGTGACGCCGACACGCTTCAGCGCATCGATGTTGGCGCGGTAGTTGATCGAAGTCGGCGAATGGACATGGCCGCGGCCGTGACGCGGAACGAACACGACGTCGAGCCCATCGAGTACGCCGAACAGGAACTCGTCGGAAGTCTCGCCGAACGGCGAGGAGATCCGTCGCCATTCGGCGTTCTTGAGGCCCGCCATGTCGTAGACGCCGCTTCCGCCCAGAATTCCCAACACCGTCATCTGCTGCTCCTCGTTGGCGTTGGTGTATCATCCCTCCCAAGCAAAGGGGAGAGAGCGGTATGGCCAAGTCAGCGGGCGGCAGACTCGACGGCAAGATCACCATCGTCACGGGCGCGACCAGCGGCATCGGACGCCGCACTGCCGAGATCTTCGTGAAGGAAGGCGCCAAGGTCCTGGCGACCGGCCGCCGCGAGGAACACGGCCGCACGCTCGAGGCGGCGCTGGGCAAGGACAAGTGCCTGTTCTTCCGCGCCGATGCCACGGAGGAAGCCGATGTGAAGGCGATGATCGATGCCTGCATTTCCAAATGGGCCCGGCTCGACTGCCTGTTCAACAATGCCGGCGGACCGTCGCCGGTCGGCGGCATCGAGACCGTTCCGGTGGAAGGCTTCGATGCCGCGATGGCGACGCTGGTGCGCTCGGTCATGCTGGGCATGAAGCACGCGGCGCCGATCATGATGAAGCAGGGCTCGGGCAGCATCATCAACAACGGCAGCGTCGCCGCGCGCCGCGCCGGCTACTCGACGTCGATGATCTACGGCGCCGCCAAAGCCGCCGTGAACCACCTCACGGTGTGCACCGCCATGCAGCTCGGCGAGAAGAACGTGCGGGTGAATTCGATCTCACCCGGCGGCATCGCCACCGGCATCTTCGCCAAGGCGCTCGGCCTGCCGCCTGACAAGGCCGACGGCTACGCCGAGGCGATGAAGGCCGGCATGGCCAAGAACCAGCCGATCCCGCGCGCCGGTATCACCGACGACATCGCCTATGCTGCGGTGTTCCTGGCTTCGGACGAATCGAGCTTCATCAACGGCCACGACCTCGTCGTCGACGGCGGCCTGGTCGGCGGCCGCCTATGGACACCGCACCAGGAAGGCGTGAAGGCGATGCGCCAGGCCTTCGGCGTCGACGAGGTTTAGAGACGGGACGAATTCAGTTTTTACCGTCGTCCCGACCGGAGCCCGAAGGGCGTAGTGGAGGGACCTTCTCTCCACGACAAGCCGCTGCCGGCGAAGAGAAGGCCCCTTGGCTACGCTCAGGGCGACGGTGATTCTGACGAGGTAGCGGCGGCTTATTCCGCCGCCTGCTTGCCCAGGCCCTTCGGGATCTGCGCCGCGGCGGCCGCGACGCGCGGATTGGAGGTGACCTTGAGGGCCTCGGCCGCGTCCTTGTTCTCCATGATCTTGGCCATGATGGCCTGGCCCGCGCGATCGAACACGGCGCGGTTTTCCTGGAGGTACTTCTCCGACTCGCGAAGCTTGGTGACGTAGCCGTTGATCTCGGGGATCACGTAGCGCGCGACCATGTCCCAGCTGCGGAAGGTGTTCTCGGGATTGGCCCAGTCGTGCACGAAGCCGACGCAAGTGCCGAAGCCGCCGCTCTGGTCGACCACCCCCTTGATCATCTTCACGAGATCGTCCGGCGTGCCGATGACGGCCGCCGAACCCGGGCCGCCCATCTCGTCGACCGCCTGGTCGGGCGAGGTGTAGGCGACCGAGCCCGGCCGCTGCAGCGTCGCGTGGATGTACTGGTTGTGCCAGTGCATCAGGCCGTGCTTGGCCTCCTCGCGCGCCTTCTCGCGGGTCTCGGCGATGTGCCAGTTGAGCAGCACGCGCCAGTTCTTGCGGTCGACGGTCTGGCCGTATTTCTTGGCCGCGCTCTCGGCGAAGCCCCACTGCGTCGGCAGCGCGGTCAGGCCTTCGGTCGACATGGAGCCCAGCGAGATGATGCCGATGCCGTACTTGCCGGCCAGCGTCATGCCCGACGGGCTGATCTGCGAGGCGACGGCGAAGGGCATCTCCTCCTGCAGCGGCAGGAGCTGGAGGCCCGCGTCATGCAGGTCGTACCACTCGCCCTTCTGCGTCACGCGCTCGCCGCGGAACAGGCGGCGGATGATGTCGATCCCCTCGTCCTGGCGGTCGCGCTGTGTCATCGGATCGATGCCCAGCGCATAGGCGTCGGACGGCAGCGCGCCAGGACCCGAGCCGAAGATCGCGCGGCCGCCGGTCATGTGGTCGAGCTGCACCATGCGCTGCGCGACGTTGAAGGGATTGTGGTAGGGCAGCGAGACCACGCCGGTCGCGAGCTTGATGCGCTTGGTGTGCTCGCCGGCCGCGGCGAGAAACATCTCGGGCGAGGCGATCATTTCCCAGCCCGACGAATGATGCTCACCGCACCAGAACTCGTCGTAGCCCAGCTCGTCGAGATGCTTCACGAAGGCGATGTCGCGCCGGAACTGGAGCATCGGATTTTCGCCGATGGGATGATGAGGGGCGAGAAATGCGCCAAACCCGAGCCGCGCCATGAGAAACCTCCCGAAATGCTGACCTTTTGCCTAACATGACGACGCGTTCGGGTCGATGTGCAGATGGCGTTTCGCCAGCCGAGCGGTTATCGCTGGCGCGAGGAAGAGGGAGGGCCGGATGACGCTTCGCATCATCGGCAAGGCAAGCTCGATCAACGTCCGCAAGGTGCTCTGGGCCTGCGAAGAACTGGGGCTGGCCTTCAACCGAAGCGACGAGGGTCCGGAACTGGCCCACAACCCCAATGGGCTGGTGCCGGTGATCGTCGATGGCGATTTCGTGCTGTGGGAATCCAACACCATCCTGCGCTACCTGACCGGCCGCCAGGGTGCGCTCTCGCTGCTGCCGTCCGAGCCGCGGGCGCGGGCCGAGGTCGAGAAATGGATCGACTGGCAGGCGACGGAATTCAACACCGCCTGGCGCTACGCCTTCATGGCGCTCGTCCGCCGCAATCCGGCCTACAGCGACGCCCGCCAGATCGAGGCGTCGTCACGGGAGTGGGCGCGCATGGTCGGCATCCTCGATGCGCAGCTCGCGGAGACCAAGGCATTCGTCGCCGGCGCGACCTTCACGCTGGCCGACATCCCGATCGGCCTGTCGGTGAACCGCTGGTTCATGACGCCGATGAGCCGTCCATCATTCCCCGCCGTCGAGGCCTACTACGAACGCCTGAGCGCGCGGCCGGCCTTCCTGACGTACGGCCGCAACGGCATTGATTGATTGTCCGTATCCGTCGTCCTGAGCGGAGCCGCCCGAAGGGCGGCGTAGTCGAAGGACCTCTTTTCCGTTCGGCCGGCTGTGCGCTGGAAAAGAGGTCCTTCGACTGCGCTTCGCTTCGCTCAGCAACCATTAAGAACGAGCTGTCATGCGGCGGCGTTGCGCG
>JAQSDW010000187.1 GCA_029946105.1 Reyranella sp.
CCCCCCCCCCCCCCCACGACGCCCCCTCAGGCTATTTAGTGCTGCCAACTGCAGGGCCCTGCATGGACGACTGCGCGGCGCACCTCGAAACAACGGAGCGGATGATAAGCGGGACGGCTCCGACCGGACAGAGGCCGGTTGGTATCAATTGTTCGGACCCTTCTCGGGCCGCCCGGAGAAGCTCGCGCGAACATGATCGGCGAGATCGCGCGCGGCGGGACTGGCGGCCGGTGGCGTGTAGAGGTTGATGCGGAATTCGGGTAGCGCCGGCAGGCGCGCTTCGCGGGCCGCCCTGCCTTCGAAGACCTCGAAGCGCGCCGGAACCGACGAGCGCAGCAGCGGCGCCACGGCCAGCCCCGCCTCGAGCACGGCATAAACCGGCTCGAGCCGGCTCACCTCGCAGACCGCGCGCCAGTCGCGCCGTGCCGCCCCCAGGGCCTCGATGGCCACCGGGCGGAACAGGCAGGTCGGCGCGCCGAGCGAAACGGGCAACGGATCCTTCAGATGGGCATCGCCGCCGGATGCGCCGACCCAGACAAGCCGGTCGGTCCGCAGCGTCTCGCCGTGGCGGCCGCAGTCGGTTTCGGTCGTCATCGCGAGGTCGACACCGCCCGATTTCAGCTGCTCGCGGACCACGCGCGAGTCCTCGCAGACCAGCGAAACGCGTACGCGCGGCTGGGCCTTGGCGAAGCCGCGCAGGATGGCGGGCACGAAGCTGCCGATGATGTCGTAGGGCACGCCGAAGCGGACCTCGCCTTCGAAGGGCGGCGCGCGCATCGATGTCAGGACTTCATCGTTCAGGGCGACCAATCGACGGGCCTGGGCGAGCAATCGTTCGCCGGCCGGCGCCAGCACCAGACCCCGGCCCTGGCGCTCGAACAGGCGGCAGTCGAGCACTTCCTCCAGCCGCTTGATCTGCTGGCTGGCGGCCGCCTGACTGAGACCGAGAGCCGTCGCCGCGCGCGTGACGCCGCCGGCTTCGACCACGGTCAGGAAGGCGCGCATCAGCGCCATGTCGATATCGCCACGCATGCCAAATCATAACCATTTCCGATTGATATTATCAAAAACATTCGTTTTTATTATTCATGGTGCGCCCATATCGTGGCGTCATGACAACCAAGATTTCCGGCCTCTGGCTGCCCCTGATCACGCCGTTCAAGGACGGCGCCGTCGACTTCCAAAGCTACGAACGGCTGATCGAGCACTACATCGGCATGGGCGTGGATGGGCTGTTTCCGCTCGGCACGACGGGCGAATCCCCGGCTCTCGACGAAGCCGAGATCGACGAAGTGGTCGAGCGCACGGTCGCGGTCGCGGCCGGCCGCGTGCCGGTGTTCGTGGGTGTGGGCGGCAACGCCACGCACAAGGTGGAAAAGACGCTGCGGCGGCTCGAGCGCTTTGCCTTCGAGGGCATCGTCTCGGTCTGCCCCTATTACAACCGGCCGAGCCAGGACGGATTGATCGCGCACTTTCGCCGAATCGCCGCGGCGACCGACCGCGACGTGGCGATCTACAACATCCCGTACCGGACCGCCGTGAACCTCTCCAACGACTCGCTGCTCGAACTCGCCCAGGTACCGAACATCGTGGGCGTGAAGGACAGCTCCGGCTCGGTCGCGCAATCGCTCGAACTGCTTCAGCGCCGGCCGAAGGATTTCGCCGTCCTGACCGGCGAGGACGCGCTCTACTTCACCATGATGGCCAATGGCGCCGACGGCGGCATCCTGGCCGCCAGCCATCTGATGACGGAGCGCTTCACCCAGGCGCGCGACTGCTTTGCCGACAACGACCTAGCCGGCGCGCGCGCCGCCTGGGCGCCGCTGGCGGCCTTCGTGCCGCTGCTCTTCGCCGAAGCCAATCCGATGCCGATCAAGTATCTGCTGTGGCGGCAGGGCCTGATCGCCTCGGCGGAATGTCGGCTGCCACTCACGAAGATTTCCGATGGCCTCGCGCAAAGGCTCGACTCGTTCTTCCTCGAACGGGCGGCAGCCTAGCCTCTCGCCTTCAGCAGATCGCGGATCTCGGTCAGCAGGACCTCTTCACGCGAGGGCGGCGGCGGTGCTGCCGGGGCGGCTGCCTCCTCACGCGACATGCGGTTGATGGCCTTGATGATCAGGAACAGGACCCACGCGATGATGAGGAAGTTTACCGTCACCGTGAGGAAGGTGCCGTAGCCCAGCGTGGCGCCGGCCTTCTTGGCCGCGTCGTAGGTCGTGGCCTTGCTCGCGGCATCGGTGAGGCCGATGAAGTAGTTGGTGAAATCGAGACCGCCGGCGATACGGCCGATGATCGGCATGATGATGTCGTTCACCAGCGAATCGATGATCTTGCCGAAGGCGGCGCCGATGATCACGCCGATGGCGAGATCGACGACGTTGCCGCGCATTGCGAACTTCTTGAATTCCTGCAGCATTCCAGGCCCTCGTCGTTGTCAGGATACGCGCAGCCACACCAGCAGGGCAGAGACCGTGATCACGGAGAAGGCCGTCGATAATAGCACGGCGGCGGTGTTCTGCTCGATCGAGATATCGAACTGCTTGGCCAGCACGAAGGCGTTGGCCGCGGTCGGCAGTGCCGCCATGAGCAGCGCCACCTTGCCCGGCACCGATTGCAGGTCGACGAAAAATGGCAGCACCGCCAACGCCAGCAGCGGTTGCAGCAGCAGCTTGATCAAGGTCGCGAGCCCGGCTTCGGCGAGCCCGCTCTTGATCGACTTGTCGGAGAGAAAGAGCCCAATGGCGAACAGCGCGCAGGGCGCCGCGGCCGCGCCCAGCAGGTCGATCCATTTTTCCACCGGCACCGGTACCGGCACGCCGATCGCCGAGACCACGACGCCGAGCGCGATCGACATCGGCAGCGGATTGCGCGCGACGTTGAGGGCCGCGCGCAGGAAGGTCATCAGCGGTCCATGGCCCGCCGCCACCTCGAGCTCGATCAGCATGACGCCGAACACCATCGAGATCACGGCGGTCACGATCACGGTCAGCATGGCGGGCGGCAGGCCGGCTTCGCCGAAGGCGGCCAGGCAGATCGGCACGCCCATGTAGCCGACATTGCCCCAGGAGGATGCGATGCCCTGCAGGCTCATGGCAGCGAGGCCACCCCCGCTCCGCCCATGGTTCGCCAAGCGGGTCGAGATCATCCCGACCGCGAAGGTGGCGACGATGACCAGCCCGAAGCCCGCCATCAGGGCCGGATCGAGCACCGCCCGCACCGGCGTCCGCGCCAGCGTGCCGAAAAACAGGATCGGCAGGGCAAAGTAGCTCACGAAGGCATTGAGGGCGCCGGTCGCCTCGCCGCCCAGGATACGCCAGCAGCCGGCCAGGTAGCCCGCCAGGATGACCCCGAAGATCGGAACGGCGACGTTGAGGATGGCCTGCACCGGGCACGCTCGATTTCAGCTTGAGTAAACTATTAAGAATTTGACATAAATGACACAAATCACATAGTATTTTGCCAGCTTATCGAGGCCGCACCGTCCCCCCTTCGCAAGCGGCCCGGGAGAAAAAAATGCGTCTTTTGATTGCCAGCGCCGCCGCCCTGTTCGCCGTCGCCTTCGCGGCTCCGTCCTTTGCCCAGGATGAAACTCCGACACCGGCGCCTGTCCCCACCGCCAAGCCCAAGCCCGGCACCTCGGCCTATTGCCAGACGCTGAAGAGCGCCTCGTCGCGCAGCAGCTGCCTGAAGAAGGTGAGCGCCTCGACCAAGGCCGTCCCGACCAAGACGGCGAAGGCCAAGACCAAGAAGCCCGCCACCACCCCGACCATCGCGCCCAAGCAGCCCGACTCGGCCCAGCTCGCACCGCCGGTCGCGCCCTCCTCGGGCCCGGTCGCCGTGCCGCCGCTGCCGCAGAAGACGATTTAGCGACGGCGCAGAGCGCCAGCGCTGGTGGGCGGCAGGCGCTGTAACCAGCGCCGAGAGCCCACACGCCGACAATTAAGAGATGATCGCACCACTTCAGGCGAAGTAATCTTCGCCTTTGAGTGGCGTCCCCCCAGCGGGCTAGTCTCCGCTCTCCTAACCAGGGAGAGCAATATGTCCGGGCATTCCGCCGCGGTGATTTCGACCGAGGAACTGGTGCGCCGCATGGGCGCTCCGGCGGTCAGGATCTTCGACTGCACCACCTATCTCAAGCCCGGGCCTGACGGCCGCTACATCGCCGAGAGCGGACGCGCGAACTACGACAAGGGCCACATCCCCGGCGCCGCCTTCCTCGACCTCCAGGCCGACCTTTCCGACAAGAACTCGAAGCTCCGCTTCACCCTGCCGCCGCTCGAGGAGCTGACCAGGGCCTTCGCCGCCAAGGGCGTGGGCCATGGCACCTTCGTCGTGCTCTACAGCCACGCGTCGCCGGTATGGGCGACCCGCATCTGGTGGATGCTGCGCAGCGTCGGCTTCGACGATGCCGCGATCCTCGACGGCGGACTCGACAAGTGGAAGGCCGAGAACCGGCCGCTGTCGACCGAAGCGGCCACGCATCCCCCGGCAACACTCTCACTGCGCGGCCGGCCCGAGCTCTTCGTCGACAAGGACAAGATCAAGGGCGCGATCGGCGCGCCGGGCACGCTCACGCTGAATGCGCTCAGCCACGACCAGCACAAGGGCGCGGGCGGCGTGGTCTACGGCCGTGCCGGCCGCATCGCGGGCTCGTCGTGCGTGCCGGCGGCGAGCCTGTTCGGCGCCGACAAGGCGCTGAAGCCGATCGCCGAACTGCGCGCCGCCTTCGAGGGCGTGGGCGCTGCCCCCGACAAGCGCGTGCTGGTCTATTGCGGCGGCGGCATAGCAGCCACGCTCGATGCCTTCGTGCTGACGGCAATGCTGGGCCACAGGAATGTCTCGGTGTACGACAATTCGATGCAGGAATGGGCCAACAATCCCGCCCTGCCCATGGAAGTTGGTTGAGTGGAAATAGGTTGAGGAGGAAAAACGTGGCCGCCTACATCATCGTGGAAGTCGAGACGACGGACGAAGCCCTGATGACGGAGTACCGCAAGCACACGCCGGGCGCGATCGCCAAGTTCGGCGGCAAGTTCATCGTGCGCGGTGGCAAGACCAAGACCCTGGAAGGCGGCTGGACGCCGTCCCGCGTCGTCGTGCTGGAATTTCCCGACTACGCCAAGGCCGAGGAGTTCTACCACTCCGATCACTACAAGCCGATCCTCGCCATGCGGCTGAAGGCCGGCAACTCCAAGGCGATCCTGGTCGACGGCCTTAATGGCTGATCCCGCGGCCGCACTGGCCGCGTATCGCGCGGTCGGCACGCTCTACAACGCGCTGATGACGGCGCTGATCCTGGGCCTCGTCACACGGCGCGGCGAGGACACGGCGCGCGAGTACGTCTTCCGCCATTTCCGCCGCCAGCATCTGGAGAAGTTCCTGCCCGGACTGCAGAAGCTCGGCCTGGCGGATCAGCCCGACGCGCCGGCCTGCGCGCTCTATCACTATCACTCCAACGCGCTGGGCGGCGTGAAGACGGGCTATCTGCGCGAGAACGACAAGAAGGCCTGGGTGCGTTACCCGCCGCCACGCTGGATCTGGAAGGGCACGTCCATCGCCGCCGTGCCGCACAGCGTCTCGGCCGCCATGCTGCACGGCTGGCACGGCCACAATGGAGTCTCGCTCGACAATCCGGGCCTGGGCTTCGTCTGCACCGGGATGACCGTCGACGGCATGCCGGGCCTCGAAGGCTACTACTTCGACTATGGCCGGCCGCTGAAGGAAGACGAGCGCGTGCGCTTCGCCTACGGCACGGAGGAGATGCCGCGCGTCGACTGGAACGCGCAGCCGAAGCTCGAAACGGTGAACTGGCCGGAAGAGCGGCGGCTAAAAACCTTCCGCGCCTATGCGCTCGAATATGTGCGCACCATGCTGCCGACCCTGCAGGAGCTTTTGGGGCCGGCCGACGCGCTGACGGAGCTGGGCCGCGTCGCGCGCCTGGTCGGGCTGCAGTTCCACGAGGAGACGGCGCGCGACATGGGCCTGCCGACCGACGTCGAGCGCGGCGATCTTTCGAGCGCCCGCGACTTCGGGCGCTGGCTCTCGGCGGTGATCGCGGCGGGTGGCGAAGACGTCGCGACCGAGGAGAAGGACGGCGCCGTGATCGTGCGCGTGGCCGGCTGGCGCGCCGTGCGCGAACTCTCCCTGGCGGATCCGCTTTTGGCATTCGATGCCTGGAACGAACTCTGGCTCGGCGCTGCGGCGGCACACGACCGCTTCCTCGCGGTTCAGACTTCGCGGTCGCTCGGCGACAAGGGCTGGTCGATCGCCTGGCGTATCGCGCCGAGGTAGCCCGCCGGCAGCCGCCGGCCGGCGATTGTCTCGCCGAGATCTGCCAGCGATACCCAGCTCATTTCCAGGTGCTCGTCGCTCAAGGTCACGTCGGTGCTGCTGGCCAGCGTGCAGCCGAAGGCCATGATGCGCACGAAGCGCTCGGGCAGCACCTCGAACAGGTGCTCGTCGAGCAGGACGCCAATATCGACGCTGAGCCCCGTCTCCTCACGCACCTCGCGTACCAGCGCTGTGCGGTGATCCTCTCCTGCCTCCGGACGTCCGCCGGGCAGGTCCCATTCATTGCGTTCGTTGGCCAGCAGCAACACACGGCCCTTGTGGATCAGCACGCTCTTTACGGAAATCGGCGGACTCATGGCTCGCCAAGTCGCGTACCTTGATGGAAACTCATCTGCCAAGCGCTGCCGCTCAGCACCCAGATGGAACTACGCAGAACGACGTTCATCCGGTCGCTGCCAACGACTTTGTAGGTCACAAGAACGACGGTCGGCGAAAGGTGACGTGCTGCGAAGTCGCGCACCTCGACCGGCTCGCCCGTCGCGTCCGTCTTGAGCAGCTCGATGACCTCGCGCCTACCGTAGACGCGGCCCGACCTGCCAAATTCAACGAAGTCGTCGGCCAGCAGAGCCGCGACCGATTCGGGCGAGTTGCGCACGACACGGCGATGGAGCCGGGTTTCGAGGTCGCGAAAAAGCGCGAGCTTGTCGCCATCGACGATCATGGCGCCATCCTAACCCGGATATCTCACAGAAGTTAAATGCATCAGGGTACGGGCTTTAAGAGAGCTGTTGTGCAGCAACAACCTTTTCTACCCGAAAGAAAGACCCCGAAGCCGACAGACCGAACACCGTTGGAAATGCGGTCTGGCGCAACGATAGAAGGACGCCTTTGACGGAAGTTGGGTAGTTCAGACTCATTGGAGCGCCCACTCCAGTGGCGCTCATGATGCGCCACTGGAGTGGCGCGCTCCAATGAGAAAGGGACAATAAGAAAGGGCCGGGGATTGCTCCCCGGCCCTTCCAATTTCTGTCTTTCGGCTTGGACTAGAAGTCCATGCCGCCCATTCCGCCGTCGCCACCGGGCGGCATCATCGGGGCCTTCTTCTCGGGACGCTCGGCGACCATGGCTTCGGTCGTGATCAGCAGGCCGGCCACCGAGGCGGCGTCCTGCAGCGCGGTACGAACGACCTTCACCGGATCGATGATGCCCGACTTGATCATGTCGACATAGTCGCCCTTCTGGGCGTCGAAGCCGAAGTTGGCGTCTTTCTGCTCGAGCATCTTGCCCGCAACGACGGCGCCGTCGTAGCCGGCGTTCTCGGCGATCTGACGGACCGGCGACTGCAGCGCACGACGCACGATCTCGATGCCGACCTTCTGGTCGTCGTTACCGGTGCGGATCTTGTCGAGCGCACGGATCGCGTAGAGGAGAGCAGCGCCGCCGCCGGCGACAACACCCTCTTCGACGGCCGCCTTGGTGGCGTGCATGGCGTCGTCAACGCGGTCCTTCTTCTCCTTGACCTCGACTTCGGTGGCGCCGCCGACCTTGATGATGGCAACACCGCCCGCGAGCTTGGCCAGGCGCTCCTGGAGCTTCTCACGGTCGTAGTCCGAGGTGGTCTCCTCGATCTGCGCGCGGATCTGGGCGATGCGGGCCTGGAGGTCCGCCTTCTTGCCCGAGCCGTCGACGATCGTGGTGTTTTCCTTCTCGACGATGACCTTCTTGGCCTTGCCGAGCATGTCGAGCGTGACGTTCTCGAGCTTGATGCCGAGGTCCTCGGAGATCAGCTGACCGCCGCACAGGATCGCCATGTCCTCGAGCATCGCCTTGCGGCGATCGCCGAAGCCCGGCGCCTTGACGGCGGCGATCTTCAGGCCACCGCGCAGCTTGTTCACGACCAGGGTCGCCAGGGCTTCGCCCTCGACGTCCTCGGCGATGATCAGCAGCGGCTTGCCCGACTGCACGACCGCCTCGAGCACCGGCAGCATCGCCTGCAGGCCCGAGAGCTTCTTCTCGAACAGCAGGATATAGGGCGAGTCGAGCTCGGCGATCATCTTGTCGGCGTTGGTGATGAAGTACGGCGAGAGATAGCCGCGGTCGAACTGCATGCCCTCGACGACGTCGAGCTCGGTGTCGAGGCTCTTGGCCTCTTCCACCGTGATCACGCCTTCGTTGCCGACGCGCTTCATCGCTTCGGCGATCATCTTGCCGATCGACTTGTCGCCGTTGGCCGAGATGGTGCCGACCTGGGCGACTTCATCGGTGCCGGTGATCTTCTTGGCGCGCGCCTTGATGTCCTCGACGGCTGCTTCGACGGCGAGGTCGATGCCGCGCTTGAGGTCCATCGGGTTCATGCCGGCCGCAACCGACTTCACGCCTTCGCGCACGATCGCCTGGGCGAGAACGGTCGCCGTCGTCGTGCCGTCGCCGGCGATGTCGTTGGTCTTCGAGGCCACTTCGCGCACCATCTGGGCGCCCATGTTCTCGAACTTGTCGGCGAGCTCGATCTCCTTGGCGACGGTGACGCCGTCCTTGGTGATGCGCGGAGCGCCGAAGCTCTTGTCGAGGACGACGTTGCGGCCCTTCGGACCCAGCGTCACCTTGACGGCGTTGGCGAGAATGTCGACGCCGCGCAGCATGCGCTCACGTGCATCCGCGCTAAAACGGACTTCCTTGGCTGCCATTTTCTATTCCTCTTGAATATTCTGCTTGATTGGATGGATGGAGAGGCGCTCGCACCTGTGAAGGTGCTTAAGCGGCCTTCTTCATCGAGACGGAACCTTCGATGATGCCCATGATGTCGGACTCCTTCATGATCAGGAGATCCTCGCCATCGAGCTTGATTTCCGTGCCGGACCACTTGCCGAACAGGATGCGGTCGCCCTTCTTGACGTCGAGCGGGACCAGCTTGCCGGCCTCATCGCGGGCGCCCGGGCCAACGGCGACGATCTCGCCTTCCATCGGCTTTTCCTTGGCGGTGTCGGGAATGATGATCCCGCCCTTGGTCTTGCCTTCTTCCTCGACGCGCTTGACCACGACTCGGTCGTGAAGCGGACGGAACTTCATGTCTTTTCCTCCAATGTAGCTGTTAGCCCTGCGCAGCCGACCGGCTGCGCCAAATAGGTCCTATCAGCACTCACCGGTGGTGAGTGCCAAAGGCGTGCAGCATGTAGGGTTGTTGATGAAATGAGTCAAGGCGAGCGTGGAAAGTGACTTCGCACTGGCAGCAATTCACTAGGAGTGCTGATAAGTCATTGATGTGGAACGAATTTTGCTGCTTTTCCGCTGCGGACGCGTGACTATTCCGATGCGCGTACCATGTCAAGGAGTGACGAATGGATCGCAGTTTCGTAGCTCAGCTCAACGACTACCGGATCACGACTGCCGAAATCCTCTACTGGATGCCCGATCACCAGCACCTCTTGCAGAGCTTCCTCTGGCAGAACCTCGATCTGGCCCCCCGCTTTCCTGCCCTCACCAAGTTCCTCGATTTCTGGCAGCAGAATCTCGACGCCAAGCTGCACAAGGTCCGCGTGGCGAACGCCGCCCTGATCAAGCCGGCGGAATTCAAGTTCGCATCGGGCCTATACGAACTGCATTGAGCGCCGCGACACCGCGTATTCGGCTGCGGTCCGCTCGACCAGCTCGGCGACGGATGGCACATCGGCCACGCCCGACACCGAATGGCCGGCACTCCAGATGTCCTTCCAGCGCTTGGCATCGGGCCCCTCGGCGTCCCGTTTGTCACGCTCAGCGGCGTTGATGTCCTTGGCGATGTCGATGGCGCCGCGCGCCGGCAGGTTGTCGGGATCGAGGCCCGCCGCGGCGATCGAGGGCCGCCGCATGTTGGTCTCGAGGCCGGTGAAGGCCCGCGTCAACAACACATCGTCGAGCCGGCTCTTCACCAGCATCTGCTTATAACTGTCCTTGGCCAGGCTTTCGCGTGTGGCGATGAACTTGGTGCCCATGTAGGCGAGATCGCAGCCCAGGGTCTCGGCCGCGGCAATCGCGTGACCGTCCGCCATGCCGCCCGCCATCACCACGATGCCGTCCCAGAAGGCCCGCACCGCGCGCACGAAGGCGAAGGGATTGACCCAGCCGGTCTGCCCGCCGGCGCCCGCCGTCAGCAGCACCAGCCCATCGACGCCCGCGGCGACGGCTTTCTCGGCGTGACGCACCGAGGCCACGTCGGCGAATACCAGGCAGCCCGCATCCTTGAGCGGCTTCATCACCGGCTCGGGCGAGCCCACCGAGGTGATCACCAGTTCGACCTTGGCCCGCAGCACGGCGGCCAGGTCGTCGGGCACGCGCGGATTGGAGCGATGCACGATCAGGTTGGGACAGAGTGGTGCTGCCGCGCGGCCGGTCTCGTCGGCCGAGCGGTTGAGATCGTCGGCCATCTCGGCCAACCAGTGGTCGAGTTCAGTGACGGTGCGGCAGTTGGCGGTTGGAAACGAGCCGATCACGCCTGCCCGGCAGGCCGCCTTCACCAGGGCCGGCCCCGATACCAGAAACATCGGGGCCGCGATCAGCGGAAGGCGCAGGCGTGCCTTGAGGGCAGCCGGAAGCGCCGTCCGAAGCGCCATGCTCAGGCTGCGGCGGCGAGGCCTTCCTGCTCCAGCACGCGCTTCACGGCCGGACGGGCCTTCATGCGCTCGTAGTGGGCGGCGACGTTCTTGGGCAGCGGCATCTTCATGCGGCCGGCCGCCCAGAACTCGACATAGAAGAGTGCGGCGTCAGCCACCGAGAACTTGCCGGCGAGGTATTCCTTGCCTTCCAGCGCCTTGTCCATCAGGGCGAGGCCGTTTTCCATGATCTCCTTGCCGCGCGCCTTAACCGCGTCGTGGTCGGCTTCGGTGGGCGCGTAGTTCGCCGGCCGGAACATGCGCGAGAAGCCCTGCATGTGCATGGTCGAGACGGCGTAATCCATCGCTTCGAGCGCACGCGCCTCGCCGTCGGCGTCGCCGGGCAGCAGACCCTTCTCCGGATTCTTGCGGGCAAGCCAGGTGGCGATCGCCGGGAACTCGGTCAGGGTCGTGCCGTCGTCGCGCGTCAGCGTCGGTACCTTGGACTTCGGGTTGATCTTGACGAAGTCGGGCCCGTACTGCTCGCGGTTGGCACCGTCGATCTTGTGCAGATCGTAGGGCTTGCCGATTTCCTCGAGGATGACGTGGATCCCGAGCGAACAGGCGCCGGGCATGTAGTAGAGCTTCATGGTTTCCTCCAATTGATGCGTCGATACCGGGCCAGCATATCTCATCGCGGCAGGGCGAGAAGCGCAATCCCGCCCACGACCAGCGCCGAGGCAGCCATGCGACGGAAGCCGAAGCCTTCCTTGAGCACTATCGTGCCGAGCACGGCGCCGAAGATCACGCTGGTCTCGCGCAACGCCACGACAGGCCCCAACGGCAGGCTCCGCGCCGCAAACAGAAAGGCGAGGAAACCCGCCACCGAAATCGCACCCGCCAGCAGGCCGACCGCACCGTGGCGGCGGTCGTAAGCCGGGAGGGTGGCGCGGCGTGTTACCAGGGCGTAACCGACCATGCCGAGGCCTGTGATGATTTCCACGCAAGCCTGGAAGCCCAGCACCGTGCCAGCGGCGCGCGCACCAAGGCCGCCGAAGAAGCTGTAAGTCGCCACCGCGACGCCGGTCGCCAGCGCAAAGCCCACCGCCTGCCGGCTGGCGCCCGCGCCGATCGACAGCGCCATGATGCCGAGCGAGATCAGGCCGACGGCCACCATCTGGCCCACGCTCAGCGCCTCGCCGATGGTGAGGAAGGCCACGATGGTCATCAGCACCGGCGCGATGCCGCGCGCCAGCGGATAGACCACGCTCATGTCGCCCAAACCATAGGAACGGATCAGCAGCGCGTAGTAGGCGAACATCACGCACGACGTGAGCGCCAGCCACTTCCAGCTCTCCGGCGCCGGCCAGTCGACGAAGGGTAGCGCTGCGAGGCCAAACACCAGGCCGGCGGTGCGGATCGCCACCATGGTGAGGGTGCGGTCGCCGGCCGATTTCACCAAGGCGTTCCAGATCGCATGCGCGATCGCGGAAAGAATGACGAGGCCGTAGAGCAGCGCCGGTGTCATGACGTTCGGTTAGCCGCCCTGCCCGCGATGCGGTCAACGCAGCGGTTCCGGTTGAGCCGCCACGCAAACGCCGCCTATGGTGCGGGCCGCAAAGAGAAACCGCACAAGAGTCCGTGCGGGAATGAGCATGGGGGTACAGAGAATGCCGACACCGAACCTGCGCACGCTCGTGGGCACGCCTGCGACCAAGATCGGCACCTTTCTGTTCGAGTTCACGACCCCCGGCATCGGCCAGATCCTGAAGGCGGCCGGCGCCGACTATGCCGTGCTCGACATGGAGCACACAGGCTTCGGCTTCGACACCGTGCGCAGCGTCGTGCACTACATGCATGCCGCGAACCTGCCGCTGGTCGTGCGCGTGCCGTCGCAGTCGCGCCACCACATCTCGCGTGCACTCGACACCGGCGCCGACGGCGTCATGGTGCCGATCGTGTCGTCGGTGGCGCAGGCCAAGGCGGTGCTCGAAGCCGCCAAGTACTGGCCCGACGGCACCCGTGGCGTGGCGCTCGGCCTCGCCCACGAGCGCTTCGCCATGCGCTCCGAGCCGCTGGTGCCGCGCCTGGCCGAACAGAACGCCCGCACCGCCATCATCCTGCAGGTCGAGGACCCGAGGGGCGCCGCGGCGGCCGACGAGATCGCCGCCATGCCCGGCGTCGACATGCTGTGGCTCGGCCACAACGACCTCTCGGTGGCGCTGGGCGAACCCGGCGCCTTCGATCATCCTGACTTCGTGCGGGCCGAACAGGCCATGATCGCCGCCACCAAGAAGCACGGCAAATCGGCCGGCCGGCTCGCCGTCGATGCCAAGCAGGCCGCGCAGTTCGCGCGCATGGGCTACGACTTCGTCTCGATCGCGGGCGACGTCTGGCTGCTGCAGCAGGCCTTTGCCTCGGGCGTCGAGACGATCAGGCGCGGATGAGCACCGGGAGGGAGCGGATGCCGCGGATGAAGTTGGAGTAGAGCCGCACCGGCGGGCCGGCGAGCTCGATCCGCAAATCGCGCTTCAACAGCTCCTCCCACAGGATGCGAAGCTGCATCTCGGCCAGCCGATCGCCGACGCAGCGGTGGATGCCGGCGCCGAAGGAAAGATGCTGGCGCGCCTTGGGCCGGCCGACGACGAAGCGCTCGGGCGCCTCGATGGCGGCCTCGTCGCGGTTGCCCGAGACGTACCACATCACCACCTTGTCGCCGGCGCTGATCTGCTTGCCGCCGAGCTCGCAGTCGCGGCGCGCGGTGCGGCGCATATGGATGACCGGCGTGGCCCACCGGATCGCCTCCGACACCAGGCTCGACATCAGCGCCGGATCGGCCCGCACCTTGTCGATCTCGGCGGGGTTTTCGAGCATCGCGATGAGACCGCTCGTCATCGAGTTCCGCGTCGTGTCGTTGCCGCCCACGATCAGCAAAGCGAAATTGCCGATGAACTCGCGCGTCGACATGTTCTTCGTGGCCTCGCTGTGGGCCATCATCGAGATCAGGTCGAACTTCGGCGGCTGGTCGGCGCGCTCCTGCCAGAGCACCGCCATGGTCTCACCCATGCGCTTGAGTTCGGCGATGCGCTCCTCGTTGGTCTTCACCACCGCGTCCTCGGCCTCGATGTTGGCGATGGCGACATCGGACCAGTGGGTGAGCTTGCGCCGGTCGGCCTGCGGGAAGTCGAACAGCGTCGCCAGCATCATGGCCGTCAGCTCGGTCGAGACACGGTCGGCCCAGTCGAACACTTCGTCGCGCGGCAGCCCGTCGAGCACCGCCTCCGTGCGCTGGCGGATCAGCCCCTCCATGTTGGCGAGGTTGGTAGGCGCCACGATCGGCGCCACCGTCTTGCGCTGCGCGGTGTGGCGCGGCGGGTCCATGCGGATGAAGTTGGGCAGTTCCTCGCCTTGCGGCTGGTCGGCGATCTGGATGCCGCCCAGCTCCGAGGCCGAAGAGTAGGACCCGGGATCGAGCTCGACCTTCATGATGTCGGCGTAGCGGGTCACCGACCAGTAGGGCCCATAGGGGCTGTCGGCGTGGCGATGGACGGGGTCCTCCCGACGCAGCCGGGCAAAGTGCGGCCGCCAGGTGTCCTCCCGGTAAAGCCGCGGATTGCCGACATCGATGTGCGCGGTGGCTGGCTCGGTCATGCCCCAAGGCCGCCCGCAGAGCCCCTGCAAGTCAAGCCCATTCGTCGCAACGTCCCTCGATTTGGCGCGTTGACAGGCGGAAGGTGCGGGCGCAAACCGTCGCGCCGCCGCCACCCCTGGCGGCGTTCGATATCATGGCCACAGCCGAAACCAGCCCGCCTCCTCCCCCGCCCACGCCACCAGTGGCCCATGGCAGCAACGGCCATCCTGCGCCCGGTGGCGTCAGGGCTGGCCTGGTGGTCGGGGCGCTGGGCGTGGTGTTCGGCGACATCGGCACCAGCCCGCTTTACGCGCTGCGCGAGACGTTTCTCCACGGCACGGGCTTGGCGCCGACGCCGGAGCATGTGCTGGGCGTCCTGTCGACGCTGTTCTGGGCGGTGACGCTCACCGTCACCATCAAGTACGTCGTTCTGATCATGCGCGCCGACAACAAGGGCGAAGGCGGCGTGCTGGCGCTGGCAACGCTTGCCACGCGCGGGCTGAACGGCAAGGGACGCACGGTGCGCCGCGCCATCACCGTGCTGGCGGTGATCGGGCTGGCGCTGTTCTACGGCGACGCCATCATCACCCCGGCCGTCTCGGTCATGGGTGCGGTCGAGGGCCTGTCGGCCGCCGCCCCCGCCTTCACGCCGTTCGTCGTGCCGCTGTCGCTGGCCATCCTGATCGGGCTGTTCATGCTGCAGGCGCGCGGCACGGCCGACGTCGGCCGGCTGTTCGGCCCGGTGATGCTGGTGTGGTTCCTCGTGCTGGGCGTGCTCGGCCTGTGGCAGATCGTCAAGAACCCCGCCGTGCTCTACGCGATCAACCCCTACTACGCGATCCGGCTGATCTCCGACCAGGGCCTCGGCATCTTCTGGGCCTTCGGCTCAATCGTGCTGGCCGTCACCGGCGCCGAGGCGCTGTACGCCGACATGGGGCATTTCGGCCGCGCGCCGATCCGGACCGGCTGGCTCGGCCTGGTGATGCCCGGCCTGCTGCTCAACTACTTCGGCCAGGGCGCCATGATCATCGAGGACCCCGAGATCGTCCGCCAGGTGTTCTTCGAACTGGTGCCCAAGGACTACATCATCGGGCTGGTGCTGCTGTCGACAGTCGCCGCCGTCATCGCTTCCCAGGCCGTCATCACCGGCGTCTTCTCGCTGACCCGGCAGGCGATCCAGCTCGGCTATCTGCCGCGCATGGAGATCGTCTACACCTCCGAAACCTCGATCGGCCAGATCTACATCCCGCGCGTGAACTGGATCCTGATGGGCGGCGTGGTCGCCCTCGTCCTGGGCTTCGAATCCTCGGGCGCACTGGCCGGCGCCTATGGCCTGGCCGTCACCGGCGCCATGCTGGTCGACGCGGCGCTCGCGACCGCGGTGGCGATCCTGGTCTGGAAGTGGCGGCCGGCGCTGGCGGTCGGCGTCTTCGGGCTGCTGGCGATCCCCGATCTCGCCTTCTTCATCGCCAACGCGCTGAAGATTCCCGATGGCGGCTGGTTGCCGCTGCTGGTCGCCTCCTTCGTCTACTTCACCATCACCACCTGGCGGCGCGGCCGCCGGCTGGTCGCCACCGAGCTCAGCGAAGGCTCGGTGCCGCTGCGCCAGTTCCTCGAGCGCATGGAGCGCGTGCCCGACCGCGTCGCCGGCACCGCCGTGTTCCTGACCGCCGACGCCAGCCATACGCCGGCGGCCTTCCTGCACAATCTCAAGCACAACAAGGTCCTGCACGAGCGCATCATCATCCTGCAGGTCGACACCATGGACGTGCCGCGCGTGTCCGAGGCCAATCGCGTCGAGGTCGAGCGGCTGGGCAAGGGCTTCCATACCGTGATCGCCCACTACGGCTTCACCGAGCAGCCCGACATCCCGGCGGCGCTCCGGGCCTGCCGGCCGCACGGCATCGCCTACGACGAGATGGAGACCTCCTTCTTCCTCGGCCGCGAGACGCTGATCCCGGCGCAGCGCTCGACCCTGGGCAAGATCCGCCGCGACTGGTTCATCTCGCTGTCCCATTCGGCCTCGGCGACCAAGACCTTCTTCCGCATCCCGCCGAACCGCGCTATCGAGCTGGGCAACCAGATCCAGGTCTGATCCAATCAGGTCTGATCGAACCAAGGGTAATCGATGGCGCGCCCAACGCTTGTCATGCTGCCCGGCCTGCTCGCCACGCGGCGCGTCTTCCAGCCCCAGATCGAAGCCCTGTCCGAGGTCGTCGACATCGTCGTGCCCGAGCTCTGGCGCTACGCCTCGATGGCCGCCATGGCCGAGGCCGCCCTCGCCCAGGCGCCGGCCCGCTTCGCGCTCGCCGGCTTCTCGATGGGCGGCTACGTCGCCTTCGAGGTCATGCGCCGCGCCGCTGAGCGCGTCGAGCGCCTGGCGCTGATCGACACCCAGGCCACGCCCGACGCCGCCGAGGCGACGGCGCGGCGCCACGGGCTGATGGAGCAGACCAAGATCGGCCGCTTCCACGGCGTGCAGCCCTCGCTGCTGCCGATGATCCTTCATCCCTCGCATATCGCCGTCCCCGCCATCGTCCAGCCGATCCTCGACATGGCGCTGGAAGTCGGTGCCGAGGGCTTCGTCAACGAGACGCGCGCCACCATCGCGCGGCCCGACAGCCGGCCGCTGCTGGTCGACATCGAGGTCCCGACCGTGGTGATCGTCGGCCGCCAGGACCTGACGACGCCGATGGCCCGCTCCGAGGAGATGGCCGCCGACATCGCCACCTCGCGGCTGGTCGTGCTCGAGGAATGCGGCCACATGGGCCCGCTGGAAAGACCCGCCGAAGTCACCGCTGCACTCAGGAGATGGTTGAGCGAATGAACACGATCTACGCCCGCGAGGATTTCCTCGCCGCCGACGAGTACATCGACGTGTGCCGCAAGTCCGGCATCGTCCGGCCGGTCGACGACCGCGGCCGCGTCGAGCGCATGCTGTCGCACAGCAACCTCTATGTGACTGCCCGCCAGGACGGCAAGCTGGTGGGCTTCGCCCGATCGCTCACCGATTTCTGCTGGTGCTGCTATCTCTCCGACCTCGCCGTCGACAAGGCCTGCCAGGGCCAGGGCATCGGCAAGCGCCTGATCGAGGAGACGCGCGCGGCGGCCGGCGGCGCCATCACCACCACGCTGCTGCTGTCGGCGCCGACGGCGCGGAGCTTCTACGAGGGCATGAAAATGCCCCAGGCCGACAACTGCTTCCTCTACCGGCGGCAGCAGTAGCGCTGCCCCCCGGCGCGGGACAAAGAAAAAAGCGACTTCGACGCTCCCGCGCACCAGCCGATCGACGCCAAGCGCCTGAATTCTCCGGCGAATTCACGGCGCGAGGCGGCACGCGATGTCTCCCGATGTGAGACATTTCGAAAACTCACTTTTGGCGTCCCATCATCTCCACCGACCACATCAGCGCGGCCACGATCCGGTCGTTGGCCCGCCCGAGGTGGCCGATCTGACGGCCGCGATAGAGCACCGGCCGCGTCTTCGGCTTCTCGGCCTTGCCCATGGCCGCCTCCAGGATCTTCTCCCGCCGCCACTTCAGGCGCTCGTGGCACGCGGCGTCGAACGCTTCGTCCTGCTCGCGCCAGCGATGGGCGGTGCGACGGTCGACGCCGGTGCGCGCCGCCGCCTCGCTCATCAAACCCCAACGCAGAAGGTGGCGCAGGAAGTCGCGCTTGCGCTGCGCGAGGCTCGGCCGCTTCGGCGGCACGTGCCATTTTACGTCGGGATAGCCGCCGGGTGGCGGTTGTTCGCTGTAGGGCATCGGATCCTCCTTGGATAGGTTAGGATCGTATATAAGCCTATTAATAGTCCTGTCAATTCCTATCCGGGACCGCGGACTTCCAGGCCCGCTCATGATCAGTCAGAGCGGGCCTGGAGGCCCGCGGTCCGGACGAGCGTGAAAACGAAGTCCGAGCGACAAGGCAAAAAGAGACGGCCACCTTGCGGCGGCCGTCTGCTCCGATCATTCCGGTGCTGATCTACGTCGCGACGATTTTACTTCGCGACCTGGCCGCGGATCTCGCCGCCCTTGTTGGCCTCGGTGTGGACGTTGAAATACCACTTGCCGCCCTGCAGGTCGGCCGCCTGCGCGTCGGTCAATGTCGCCTCGCCCTTCATTGGGCTCGCCAATCCGTCCTTCTGGGGCACGACGACGCCGGCGTTGGCCTTGGCGTCTGCCGGACCATGGAAGTGGGCGGCCGTCGCCGGGCCGCTCAGGCCGGTAAAGGTGACGGTCCAGGTGAGCTTCTTGGTGGCGGTGTCGTAGGTGCCCGTCATCGCGCCCGTGCCCTTGCTGGCGTTGGGCGGCACTTCGGCCGCGGACGTGAGCGTGGCCTTGTACATCTGGGTTTCGGCTAAGGCCGGTGCCGCGATCGCGAGAGCAGCCGCTGCAAAGCTGGCGAGACCGACGCGGAACAGGGTGGTGTTCATCTTGGTATCCTCCAAAGGGCGCCGGCACTTGGCATCTGCCCGCGGGAAGCGCCGGCTGCCGGCGCGGGTGCCGGATCAGCATGACAACGTCACCAGCACGCAACAAGTTGCGGCCCGTACAACCCTTCGTGAGGGCCTTTCTGAATGGGCCTTAGTCGGCAGCAGAGTTGGATTGCGTCGGGTGCGACAGGGCGTTCACGATCGGGCAGATATCGACACTGCCTTGCCGCGGACAGGCCGACACCAGCGGCGCCAGCATCGCTTCCAGGCGCGCGAGATCGTCGCGCCGGCGACGGATGTCCAGGAGATGGCGCTGGGCCACCTCGTGGACGTCGGCGCAGGTGCTCGATGATTTGTCGGTCATGTCGAGCAGTTCGCCGATGGTCCGGAGCGAGAAGCCCAGTTCCTGCGTCCGCCGGATGAAGGTCACCCGGG
>JAQSDW010000188.1:0-10510 GCA_029946105.1 Reyranella sp.
TAGAGAAGCTGCTGTTGCGAGCTTAAACGCGCAACATGCTCTTTCAGGATCTCACGATACTGTTTCTTGGAGTCGTACACAGGTTCGACTTTTGTTGGCCGTCTCCCGAGGTCTACTTTGTCCCCCTCGCGAACCCGAAATGTCTTTGCGTCGATCTTCATACTGGTCCTTTCGGCGGTATGTCTCCTCTGGGCACCTCCGTATTCTTCACGGGGGCGTCGATTCCTAGTGCGGGCTGACCAAAGCTTCGAAGCCAGAGATAACGTCGAAGAGTTCCTCGTCGATGCCACTTTGGCGCAATCGATGGAAAGTGCCATGAAGCTGCGCCAGTAACTCTTCGATGTTTCTGTTGGCCCGTTCCATCGCCGCGAGGCGGCTAGCGTTCTCGCTTGCCAGCGACTCGGCGCAAGCCCGGAAGAGCGAGATGAAAAGATACTCACGGATCAGCCTGCGCAGGACCGTATCTTCGCTGCCCACCACTTCCGGCAGATTGCCTGTCGGCCAGGGTACCTTGGCGAGGCGCCGTTGCCATTCCGCATCCAGGGGCAGCAGCCGCTGGCCGACCGGCTCATAGAGCGCGCCCGATCGAGGTTGGTTATGAAAGACGTAAACACAGCTATAAACACCCACCGCCCGGCGGGTTTCGCTTTCAATTTGAATCCGCCCGACGAGTGGCGTGATGGCCTGGACCGAATTCGGCACGGCAAAGAGCCCCATCAGTGATAGGCCCGCATCCGCGAGACGCGCATGAACGCGCTCGCCGACCGCCCAAACCTGCGCTTTGCCGGGCAAGTCCGCGAGCATTTTTATCGTGTAATCAGCCACCACGTCATTGAACTGGCCGACCAGGCCCTGGTCGGAGCCGAAGACGACTACGCCAATTTCATCCTCGTCGGTGGGCCCTTTCGGGATTCCCGCCGGTGCGATCGAATGGCTTTCCCGAAAGCACGCGCCCAGTCCCAGTTCCACGGTTTGATAGTAGTCGGTCAAGGCGCGAACCGAGTTCTCATATTGTCCGATACTTGAGGCGGCCAGGGCTTTCATTGAGCGGACGACGGATTGAAGATCGCCCGCGCTGGCGATCTTACGGCGCAGTCCCGCCATGCTATCACTCATGCTTCTTCCCTGGTTGCCGGCTCTGTCTTTTTTGCGGCGTTCGGCTTCGGTTCAAAAGGTTCAAGCGCTCGACGGGCAATGGCGATGATCGCGTCGCGATCGTCGTTGCTCAATTTCGGAGCGCTCTCGAATCGTGCGCAGACATCCGCTGGAATGGCCGCCGCCGCTTTCTGTACGGAGCGCACGGCATCCACCATTTGGTCCAGCGCGACGCGGTCAAAGAGTTCCGCGGTCAAGGCCAGCAGGACGGCGATCTGGGCGGGCACAGAGATCGGCGAAAGCTCAGGTTGCTTCAGGCAAGCGCGCATACGTTGGCCATGATCGATGATCTTGCGGGTGGCCTCGTCGAGCCGCGCACCGAATCGGGCAAAGGTCTCGAGTTCGACGAACTGCGCGTAGGCAAGTTTGAGGTCGCCGGCGACGGCTCGGTAGGCCGCCCATTGCGCCTTGCCTCCGACCCGCGAAACCGATTTGCCAACGTCGACCGCGGGTAGCACGCCCAACTCGAACAACGATGGCGACAAGTAAATCTGCCCATCAGTGATGGAAATCAGATTCGTCGGAATATAGGCGGAAATATCCTGCGCTTCGGTCTCGATGATGGGCAAAGCGGTGAGCGACCCGCCGCCGAGCTCCTTGTTCAAGTGGGTCGCGCGTTCGAGCATTCTCGAGTGGATGAAAAAAATGTCGCCCGGAAAGGCTTCGCGCCCGGGGGGACGACGGAGTAGTAGGGAAAGCTCGCGATAGGCGCGGGCGTGATGCGTGAGATCGTCGTAGACGATCAGCACGTCACGACCCGCCCCCATGAAATACTCGGCGATACTTGTTGCGGCATATGGCGCGATATAGGCGAGACCCGGCGGGTCGTCGCCTTCAGCGACGACAACTACAGTGTAGTCCATCGCGTTTTCTTTGCGGAGGTTGGCGACGGCTTTAGCGACGGCGGATGCGCGCTGACCGATGGCACAATAGACGCACACGACATTCCGGTCGCGCTGGTTGACGATGGTGTCGATCGCGACGGAAGTCTTGCCGGTCTGACGGTCGCCCAGGATCAACTCGCGCTGGCCGCGACCGATCGGAATGAGCGCGTCGACGGCGATAAGGCCAGTCTGGAGCGGCACCGCAACAGGCGCACGGTCCATGATGGGCGCGGCAGGGCGCTCGATAGGCAGGCGATCGCTGGTGGCCACCGGCCCGTTTTCATCGAGCGGTCGGCCAAGCGGATCGATCACACGACCCAGCAGCCCGTTGCCCACAGCCACATCCATGACGCGGCTCGTGCGTTTTACTTCGTCGCCCGATTGCAGACGCGAATAGTCGCCGAGCAGCACGACGCCGATTTCATCTTCATCCACGTTGAACGCGATACCGAACACGCCACCGGGAAATTCGAGGAGCTCCTCTGAGCCCGTGCCGGGGAGACCGGAGACTCTGGCGATGCCAGTGGACACATTGGTGATCGTACCCACCTCGTGCGGCGTCAAATTCGGCACAAAAGAGGCCCGCGCCTGGCTGATTCCTGTGAATGCGCCGTCGAACACACTCTGCAGGCTTTCGGGTGGGATATTCATGGGTTTTTTTCTTCAGGCTCGCCCGGTTGACCTGCAAGAGCGGCCTTGGCTCCAGGCCTCGCCTTCTCTTTCAGAAGTTCGCCGACCCCCTTTTCCAGGGACGAGAGATAATCCGCGATGCTCCACGCGAGTTTTTGCCCCTTGGTGGCGAGCTCGATGCCGCTGACAAGGTCCGGCGCTGTCTCGAAACGCACGCGGACTTGGGTAGAAAAGGCTTCTTCGAGCGCCATTTGAATGGCCGCGCGTTGCTCTGTGGGAAGCGCAAAAGCGCTGCGCACGACTGCCGGCTCCGATGCCGCCTTGACGCAATCGGCGAGGGTGGCTTTTGCCTTGGCGTCCATGGCATGTAGACGATCGATGAACACTCCGGTCATGCGTCCTTCCAGGCTTATCCCTGCTAGATCGGTGAGCGCCTTGCGGGCGATGGCGAACACCTCCTGTTCCGTCCGGCGGCGCAGAGCCTGGTTCAGGTTGCTGGCGTCTTCTTGGAGCGCTTGCTGGCGCTTGGCGCTCAAGGCGTCGGCCGCCTTGCGTGCTTCGTCGAGCAGCTGTTGACGCTCGGCCTTTGCATCGGTCGTGGCCTTGCTCAGTAGACCGGCGCGTTGCTGATCGATTTCCACGTTCTTGCGTTCGAAATCGTCGCGCTCTTTTTTAGCTTCTGCCTTTTTTGCGTTGGCTTCCGCCAGTTCCTTGGCGATGAGCTCCTCGCGCGCGTCGACGGCATGGAGGATGGGCTTGTAGAGAAAGCGTCTCAGCAACCACACCAGGATGATGAAGTTGAGGGCTTGCGCACCGACGGTGAACCAATCGATGAGCATGAACTACTTTCCCGCGGCCTGGACGATGGCGTGATTCCAGAAAGGATTGGCGAACATCAGGATCATCGAGACCACGAAGCAGTAGATAGCAATGGATTCGATCATGGCGAGGCCGACAAACAGTGTGCGGGTGATCGTGGCCGCTGCGTCGGGCTGTTGCGCCAGTGAACTCAATGCCGTGGCGACGGCGCGCCCTTCACCAAGGGAAGGTCCGATGCTGCCCAAGGCAATTGTCAGGCCAGCGGTCACGATCGAAGCGATTGCAATGAGCGTCATGCTGTCCATGAGATCTCCTGTTGGTGTCGGCGTTCAGGCATCAAGGCTTAGGGGCGGGGTTGCGCCTAGGCGTGCGCTGGCGTGTAGCGGCCGCGATGTAGACGGCGGCGAGGATGCTGAAGATATAAGCCTGCACCATGCCTGTGAGCAGGCCGAGCGCACTCATGAATATCGGAAAAATGAACGGTGTGATGGTCAGCAAGATGGCGAGAATCATCGTTCCACTCATCATGTTGCCGAACAGCCGAACCGCCAAAGCCAGCGTGCGGGAAAGCTCGCTAATGACGTTGAACGGCAACATGATGATTGTCGGCTCGATGTAGGATTTGA
Organism: Reyranella sp.; assembly: GCA_029946105.1. Lineage (GTDB taxonomy): Bacteria > Pseudomonadota > Alphaproteobacteria > Reyranellales > Reyranellaceae > Reyranella. The sequence continues at coordinate 4,115 of JAQSDW010000188.1, forward strand.
GATAGCCACCGAGCCCCTGCTCCTCGATGCCGAAAAGCGGTACGGCCACCAGAACGCACAGCGCCAGGGCCGCGGTGGTCGAGAGCGACCCCGTCGGAGGCTCATAGCCGGGAATGACGGTGCAGAGGCTGGCCAGGGCGACGAAAAGAAAGAGCGTGCCGACGAAGCCGATATATTTCTGCGGATCGCGAAGACCGACGTCCTCGATCTGCTTTTCTATGCCGGTGACGACGATTTCCAGCAGGTTCTGCCAGCGGGCGCGGCGGAGATCCGTGGAGAGCCTGCGCGTGACGAGCCAGGAGCCGACGGCGAGCACGAGCATCAAAGCCCATGTGAACACAATGGTGCCATTGATTTTGACAAACCCATGCTGCCAAAAAATCATGTCGTCGGGACTAAGGCGCATGGCCACTGCTCGCTGTCTGAGAGGTTTCTGGTCCAATTGGCTGGGTCAGCCGCGTCACGACGAGTCGCGCCAGAACGAAGCCAAGAAGACATGCGACCAGCTGCTGCCAACGGCCGTCCGAGACGAAGTAAAAGCCGGTGAGTGCGAGGCTCATACGTACACCCAGGCTGGCGAAGAACCAGAGCACCGGCGAGCGGGACGAAAGGCCCTTGCGCACCGTCAAATAGAGGCCACCGAAGAACATCGCGCCGAGGGAAAGTCCCGCGGCGGCCGCGAGCAACAGGGGAAGCACGTCACTGACCGTCATCATTTTGGTCCTCTCGCATAGCCTTGTCCTGATTGGCGACCCAATGCCACGCATTCAGGCAACCGAGCGCAAGTCCGGCCATCAACAGCGCCAGCGTCCACGGGTGCTCGCCCGGATAGCGACTGTCCAGCCAGAGACCAAGTGCTGCGCCGACGAGAGTAGGCGTGACGACCGACCAACCGATCAGGCCCATCATCCCGAGACCGAACCAGACACCCGGTACGCCGCTTCGGCGGGCCTTTAACTTGCGCGCCGCCTTCGAACCGACCTTTCCGGCAAGGCTCTGCTCGTCATTCGACGGCGAATTTGGCTCGTCACTCATTTTTTAAGGTCGCCAGCCGGCGCAACAAGCCCGTTTCCAGTTTGGCGGTGGCCATGCGGACGCTTTTCTCGTTCTCGTCCAGGGAAAGAAACTCACGCTCCACGCCTTCGCGCAATTGGCCGAGGTCGGTACCACCCATTGCGCGACGAACCGATACCAGGACTTTCACACCGACTTTGATCAGCACCCCTTCATCTACAGCCACGAATACTTCGCCCTCCGCTTTTGTTTCGTAAGTGAGAATTCCGGGCGCCAAGGCCGCAATGCAGTCCAGCCGGTGGGGCAGGAGGCCGAACGAGCCTTCCGGTGTCTCCGCAACAATGCGGGACACGTCGGACTTTTCGGCGAACACCCCAAAAGGAAGGAGAATCCTAAGGTTCATGGGCCACGTCGCCGTGTTCGGCCCTGTGTCGGGATTGCGCGGGCTTCGGCGTGGGCGCGCCCGTTGCGGCGGATCGAAGATCGGTGAGGTCCGGTTTTGTCGGCGACTTAGTCGGGACAGTGGACGGGCCGGATTTATCCGGCTTCTTTGCTTCGCCGACCGCGCCAATCATGTAAAGACCGCTTTCCGGATAGTCCTTGAATTCGTCGTGCAGGATGCGCTCACAGCCGTCGAGCGAGTCCTTGAGGCTGACGAGTTTTCCCTTGAGGCCGGTAAACTGCTCGGTCGTAAAAAAGGGTTGCGTCAGAAAGCGTTCCAGTCGCCGGGCGCGTGCGACGACGTTGCGGTCCTCGGAGGACAGTTGCTCAAGGCCGAGCATGGCTATGATGTCCTTGAGTTCCGCATATTGCGCCAGCGTGCGCCGGATCTCCTGCGCCAGCCGATAATGTCGCTCGCCAACGATGCTGGGTGTAGCCATCTTGGAATTGGATTGAAGCGGATCGATGGCCGGGAAGAGTCCTTCGCTGGCCCGCTTGCGTGACAACACGATCGAGGCGGAAAGATGGGAGAATGTGTGCACCGCCGCCGGGTCCGTAAAATCATCTGCCGGCACGTACACGGCCTGGATGGAAGTGATGGCGCCGCTGTCGGTATTGGCGATGCGCTCTTCCAATCCCGATAGCTCGGTACCCATGGTGGGCTGATAACCCAGCCGCGACGGCATTTGGCCCAACAGGCCGGAGATCTCCATGCCGGCCTGAATGAAACGAAAGATATTGTCGATCAGAAGCAAGACATCGCGATGTTCGTCGTCTCGAAAGTACTCGGCCATCGTTAGCGCTGCATGGCCAACCCGGAAGCGTGCACCCGGCGGTTCATTCATCTGACCGAAGATCATCACCATGTTTTGCAGCACACCGGCTTGCTTCATCTCATGATAGAGTTCTTCGCCTTCGCGGCTCCGCTCACCAATGCCGCAAAAGATGCTGACGCCGTCGTGGTGGCCGATCATGTTATGTATCATCTCTGTCAGCAGTACAGTCTTGCCGACGCCGGCTCCGCCAAACAGTCCGGCCTTGCCGCCACGCTCAAGCGGAACGAGGACGTCGATGACCTTGATACCCGTCTCGAAGATTTCCGACTTGGTTGAACGCCGAGCCAGCGGCGGAGGCGCTCGATGAACTGAACGCCACTGAGCGTCGAGCAACGGCGGCTCGCGATCGATGGTCTTGCCGAACACATCGAACATCCGGGAAAGCAGCGCTTTGCCCACCGGTGCCTTCAGTGGACCGCCGGTGTCCTCCACCGTCATTCCGCGGGCGAGACCTTGCGTGGGCGTCAACGCAATTCCACGGACATGACGTGAATCCCGTTGTGCCAGGACCTCTACGACGATCTGCTTGTTGGCTCCCGCGAGCAGGAGCGAATAGATTGGCGGCAAACGCACGTCGAAGCGTATGTCCACGACACTGCCTCGCACCGAGACGATCGTGCCGAGGTTTGGTGAGTTCGAGGCAGATTCCATTCCCGATGCTCAGGCCAGCACGGATGCTGCTTGCGGCTGCGGTAGTGTCCTCCCTACGACGTTCTGTAGTTGTCCTTCGAGAAAGGCTTCGATGTTCTCTACCGTTGTTTCCACGATCCGTTGGACGGCTTCTTGCGTATTGAACGCGCTGTGCGGCGTCACGATGACATTGGGCATATGCAGGAGGACGTGATCGGCCACGAGGCTTTTGAGATCGTGCTGATTGAGGTAGCTTGAGCAGATCAATTCCGCTTCCTCTCGGATCAGCGGTTCATCGGGCAGCACATCGAGACCGGCGGCGGCAACCCTCTCGGAGCGTAGCGCCTGGATAAGGGCACGGGAGTCGACGAGGCTGCCGCGTGCCGTATTGATTATAACCACGCCCATTTTCATGAGTCCAAAGGCCCTAGTCGACAATATATTTTTGCTCTCCTTCGTCGCCGGCACGTGTAACGAGATCACGTCGGCAATTTCCAATAGCCGATCGAAGGCCAGATAGCGGAAGCCCAATGTGGCGGCCATTTGAACGTCCGGCTTGACGTCGAAAGCGACCACGTCCATTGCGAATCCCTTGGCGATGTGGATGACATGTCGCCCGATGCTACCGGTCCCGATGACGCCGAGGGTCTTACCCGCCAAGTCGAACCCCTGAAGCCCGTCAGGCGAGAATGGCCCGGTACGCGCCCGCTGGATGGCTTCGGGCAACCGATGGCTGATGGCAAGAAGCAGCGCGAACACATGCTCGGCAACCGTGTTCTCGCCGTAGGTCGGAACATTGCAAATTGTGATGCTGCGCTCGCGGCAATACGCGACGTCGATGTGATCGTACCCAGTCGAACGCGTCGCGATCATCTTGAGCCTGGGAAGCTGCACCAGCTCGTCGCGCCCCAATTTCGAATAGATAAAGGTCGAGATGACTTCGGCATTGGCATGAAGACTTGCGTTGTCGTTGCGCAGCGGATCGGTGACGAGTTTGACCTCATTGGGCAACCTTATGCGGCTGAATACCGCCGCTTCGCGGCCCTCAGCTTCGAAGACGACGATTTTCACCGGGTGGCCTCTGCTTCGGCGACCTTGCGCTTTACCGCGGGAAAGCTATCCGGGCTGACGGAAATAGAGTCGATGCCGCAATCGACAAGAAATGCTGCAAATTCAGGATGATCGCTGGGCGCCTGCCCGCACAGGCCGACCTTGGCGCCGGCCTTGTGGGCGCTCTCAATTACACTGCGAATCATCCATTTTACGGCATCATCCTGTTCATCAAAAAGCCCTGCGAGGGCCTCCGAGTCGCGGTCGACACCCAAGGTCAATTGCGTGAGATCGTTGCTCCCAATGGAAAATCCGTCAAAACGCTCGGCAAATGCAGTAGCAAGAATGACGTTCGACGGTATCTCGCACATCACATAAACCTGAAGACCGCGCTCCCCCCGCTTCAGACCGTTCTCAGCCATGACCGCGAGGACTCGATCGGCTTCCTTCACGGAACGGCAGAACGGAATCATCACTATGACATTGTCAAAGCCCATCCCGTCCCGCAGCTGCCGGATGGCGCGGCACTCGAGCGCGAACCCCTCGCGATAGCGGGGCGAGTAGTAGCGGGATGCCCCGCGGAAGCCGAGCATGGGGTTTTCTTCTTTTGGCTCGAAACCGCTTCCGCCGATAAGGTGAGCGTATTCGTTGGTCTTGAAGTCGCTCATCCGGACGATCACCGGATTGGGAGTATGGGCGGCGGCAATGCGCGCCAATCCGCGCGCCAGGCGATCGACAAAATATTCCGTTTTGTCTGCGTAACCATCGGTCAATTTGGCGATTGTGCGCTTGGCATCCTGGTCCTCGAGCGTTGCGTACCGCACCAGCGCCATTGGATGAATCTTGATGTGGTTGTTGATCACGAATTCCATACGGGCGAGGCCGACGCCGTCGGAGGGCAATCGCCACCAGCGGAAAGCGGCCGCCGGATTGGCGAGGTTAAGCATGATCTTGGTGCGGGTCGCCGGGATATCCTCGATGCGTAGTTCGGTCGTCTCGATCTTGGCCGTACCTTCGTAGATGAAGCCCTGGTCGCCTTCGGCACAAGAAACCGTCACGTCCTGCTCGTCATGGAGGACATCGGTGGCATCGCCTGTTCCAACGACTGCCGGCAATCCCATTTCCCGGCTGACGATGGCCGCGTGCGACGTGCGGCCACCATGATCTGTGACGATTGCCGCCGCGCGCTTCATGATCGGCACCCAATCGGGGTCGGTCGTCTTGGTGACAAGTACCGCGCCATCGACAAAGCGACCGATATCCTTCGGACTGTCGATGACACAGACGCGCCCTGCGATGACGGCGTCGCCGATGCTGAGGCCAGTAGCAAGAAGCCGTCCCTTGGCTTTGATCTGGTAGGTGTGGAAGGAGCTGGCCACTCGACGCGACTGAACTGTTTCAGGCCGTGCCTGGACGATGAATATCTGGCCGGTCTCGCCGTCTTTCGCCCATTCCATGTCCATGGGCTGACCGTAATGTTCTTCGATAATGCATGCCCAACGGGAGAGCGTTAAAATTTCGGCGTCGCTCAGGACGAAGCTTGCCTGTTCATTGCGCGACGTCGGAACGTTCTTGGTCGTGCGTCCGGCCTCATGGGTATAAATCATCTTCTGCGCTTTTCCGCCGCGCTTCTTCTCGATGATCGGAACCAGAGCCGGATTCTTGAGATGGGGTTTGAAGACCTCGTACTCGTCAGGGTCGACTGAGCCCTGCACGACGTTTTCGCCGAGACCCCAAGAGGCGTTTATGATCACGATCTTGTCGAAGCCGGTTTCAGTATCGATGGAAAACATCACGCCGGCGCTTCCGAGATCGGATCGCACCATGCTTTGCACGCCAACCGACAGCGCCACCTTCAGATGGTCGAAGCCTTTGGCTTGGCGATAGCTGATGGCTCGGTCGGTAAAGAGCGAGGCGTAACAGCGCCGACAGGCATCGAGCAGGGCAGCCTCGCCCCGCACATTGAGAAACGTATCCTGCTGGCCCGCGAAACTCGCATCGGGCAAGTCTTCTGCCGTGGCGCTCGAACGGACCGCTACGTCCGCGCCGGTCTTTCCACTTCGCTTCGAGAGCTCCTGATAGGCCGAGCCAATGGCTTGCGAGACATCCTTCGGCCATTCCCCATGCTGGAAGGCGCCCCGGATAGCCTTTCCCGCTTCGGCCAGCAAAAGTTTCCCTGCCTTGTATTGAACAAGCGGCACCGCGATTCCCTGCCGCAGACCGTTGGCGTCCACGAATTTCCAGTAATCGTCCGCCGTGGTCGCGAACCCTGGCGGGACGACAACGCCACGTGCGGACAGGTTCGATACCATCTCTCCCAACGACGCGTTCTTGCCGCCGACACGGGCGACGTCGTTCTTTCTCAAATTCTCGAACCAGATTACGGGCTCATCAACAGTCACGGGGCGAACGGCGGTATCCATGG
>JAQSDW010000188.1:10610-11800 GCA_029946105.1 Reyranella sp.
TCGCTTGCCTCAATGGCGTAGCCGTTGATCGATGCTGCATTCCATAACATCGCGTACTCCTGTTGCCATTACATAGCCAAATGCGTTCGATGGCAGTTGCTGCCGGATGGTGGCGACCGACCGGAAAACCTCTCAGTCCCGTCGGTGGAAAGCGGCTTTTGACAGATTTTTTCGTGCAACTTCGGCGGCCCCAGCGGTGTGCGCGAAGCGTAGCAGGAGGCAACCGGCTGCGCGGCGGGGGCCCAAAACCAAGGATTGAATAATTGAAACGCGATAAGTTCGCTGAGGTTGCGGCCTCAGTATGGATAGTTCGTCTTCACAGGCCGGGAACTAAATGCGTCGCCTCGCGTTAGTGCAATGCTGCCCGGCTGTCCGCTCGGCAGCTTCGTTGTCTCGATTTCGACGGTCTGACTTCCATTCCATACCGCCGCCCGAAACCGGACCGGAGGGAAACCGCATGGCCGAACCCAAAAGATCCGCGTCATCAAGCGACCAACCCGACGACCCAGAGTCGGAGCAAGTACGGCTGCCACGAGAGAACAAAGATAGGGCAGCACCTCCGCTGGTTCAGCGTCCTAATCCTGGAAGGAAGCCGCTCTTTCGGAAGTGAGTGAGGAAGAAACGCTGGCGCGATGGAAAGCGGGAGGAGGAAAGGTAGTGCCAGGGACAGAGGCAAAAGCGATTGGCCCAAAGATCGATGGGCGGGCAGGTCAACTACCAGCGATTGGACAACTCGTCGACACTGCGAAGCTGATCGATGCCTACTACAGTCGGCACCCCGATCCCGCAACGTCGGCGCAAAAAGTGGCGTTCGGGACATCCGGACATCGAGGCTCATCGTTCGACAGCACCTTCAACGAGGGGCATGTGCTGGCGATCACGCAGGCAATTTGTCTTTTTCGCCAGCGATCGGGCATTTCGGGGCCTCTATTCATTGGCTTCGATACGCATGCGCTCTCTCGGCCCGCGTTCGAAACCACCCTGGAAGTCTTGGCCGCGAACGGCGTCGACGTTATGACATCAAGGGGCGGCGAATATACTCCGACGCCCGCGATTTCCCATGCAGTTCTTGCCTACAATCGAGGCCGCAGAGACGGGTTGGCCGACGGCATCGTCATCACCCCTTCGCACAATCCGCCCGAGGACGGCGGCTTCAAGTACAATCCACCCAACGGCGGTCCAGCCGACAC
>JAQSDW010000188.1:11900-18703 GCA_029946105.1 Reyranella sp.
GTCAGCGAGCAGGTCGATCCTACATTTCGCTTCATGACGGTGGATTGGGATGGCCGCATCCGTATGGATCCGTCCTCATCATACGCGATGCAGAGGCTGATCGGTCTCAAGGACCAGTACGACATCGCCTTTGCCTGTGATACCGACCATGATCGGCATGGCATCGTGGTGCCTCATGCGGGACTGATGCGGCCGAACGATTTTCTCGCGGTCGCGATCGACTATCTGTTTCGCCATCGGCCCGGCTGGATCGGAAATGCCGAGGTCGGCAAGACAGTGGTCAGCAGTTCCTTGATTGACCGTGTGGCGGCGCGGCTGGGCCGGCGCCTCTATGAGGTACCGGTTGGCTTCAAATGGTTTGCAAGCGGGCTTCTTGAAGGTTCTTTGGGATTCGCCGGTGAGGAAAGCGCCGGAGCATCTTTCCTACGACGCGACGGCAACGTTTGGACGACCGACAAGGATGGCATCGTCTGTGCGCTGCTGTCCGCGGAGATTACCGCGAAGACAGGGCGCGATCCTGCTGTGCTCTATGGCGATCTCACCCACGACCTCGGTGAAGGGGCTGCTGACCGCGTCGAAGCCAGTGCTACCGCAGAGCAGAAGCTGAAACTGGCAGCTCTGTCGGCGCAGCAAGTACGGATTTTCGAGCTGGCTGGTGAGCCCGTGATAAGCGTGCTCACCCGGGCACCAGGGAACGATGCCCCGATTGGGGGAATCAAAGTCGTGACCGAAAATGGCTGGTTTGCTGCGCGCCCGTCCGGCACCGAGGACATTTACAAAATCTACGCCGAGAGTTTCCGCGGCGATGATCATTTGAGGGCCATCCTGCGCGAGGCTCAAGTCGTCGTCGACACGGCGTTGGCGACGGAAGAACCATAATGGTCGCCGTGGCGGCTGGGGCCCCGAAAAGGAAAGCGATAATGACGCCACGCATAACCGAGATTCTGAGTTGGTACGGTGCGGACAATGTCGGGACCCTGACCAACCTGGCACGTCTTCTAAATCACGGTCGTTTGGCAGGCACAGGAAAATTGGTGATTTTGCCGGTCGATCAGGGCTTCGAGCACGGCCCGGCCCGTTCTTTTGCACCAAATCCTCCCGCTTACGATCCGCGCTATCATTTCGAGCTGGCGATCGAGGCGGGGTGCAACGCATACGCCGCCCCATTGGGCTTCCTTGAAGCCGGCGCGCGCGATTTTGCGGGCGATATTCCGCTCATCCTGAAGACCAACGATACCGACATGCTGCGTGAGGATAGAAATCCCAACCAGGCGTTGACCGCCAGCGTACAAGACGCGCTCCGCCTGGGCTGTTGTGCCGTCGGCTTCACGATCTACCCGGGGTCTGCCCATCAGCTCGAGATGTACGGCCAACTCCGTGCCTACGCCGAAGAGGCGAAACGCAACGGACTCGCGGTCGTCGTGTGGTCCTATCCGCGCGGGTCGGACCTTAGCAAAGAAGGTGAATCGGCCATCGACGTCGTGGGTTACGCCGTCCAGATCGCGGCCCAGCTCGGCGCACATATCATCAAGGTGAAGCTACCGACGGCGCATATCGAGCAGGACGCCGCCCGCAAGGTTTACGAGGAGCGGGGCATTGCCATTGCGACTGCGGCAGAGCGCGTCCGTCACGTCATCGATTGTGCGTTCGCCGGCCGTCGCATCGTCATTTTCTCCGGAGGTGCCGCCGTATTCGACGAAGACAAGCTGCTAGATGAGATCCGCGCAATCCATTCCGGTGGCGGGTTCGGCTCGATCATTGGCCGCAATTCATTCCAGCGGCCGAAGCACCAGGCACTGAAGTTGCTGGGCACGGTCATGGATATTTATGCGGCAGCGTCCGACAAGGGCTAAACAAACGGAAGGATGACACAATGAACACTGCGGAGCCTCTTTGCGATCTGAGAATGATCAAGGCTGATTACAGGACAGTCGAGGACAAGGATCACAAACAGCATCGCTGTTTCCAGATTACAGTCGTGCCCGACGAACAGCAGGTGCAATTCAACGTTGCGGAGGACAATGGAGAATTGTTCGCGGCCGAGCTCGAAGCCTTGGCGGCCATAATCAAATCACGGGTAATCCGAACAAGGATTATGGGTCAAAGGTCAAAATAGAGCATCGCCCGGGGACGCGGTGCGTCGCCGCGAGGCGGAGTTCTCTTTTCCGCTTGCTCCTTACAAAGCCGCGATGGACATGATGATATTCGCGTTGGAATGCTGGGTGAGCGTGCCGCGCATTCTGTAACTGCGATGGAGTTACTCCAGGAAAAGTAGAACCTGCGACTTTCAGTGCGAAGCTATTCAATCGAGCGCCCTGTGACAGTGAATGGCGTCGCAATCGGTCCCTGGGCATTGCCGGTCGCCGCTTGTCTCGCCGGTCTCGGCTTGCCTCTCGATCGGGTGTAGGCTTGTTGAATGGAGGCCACCTTCGGACCATTCGATGTCGCAACGGGTTTGGTCGTTCTGGCCGCCGCATTTGGCTACCTGAACCATCGCTTCCTCGGCCTGTCGCAAACAGCCGCGCTGACCATCATGGGCGCCGTCGCTTCGATGGCCGTCGTTGCGATCGATGAGGCTTTGCCGAATGTCGATGGGCATCATCCAATCAGAAGCCTGATCGAAGGCATCGACTTTCGGTTTGCTCTGATGGAAGGCATGCTCTCGTTTCTGCTATTTGCGGGCGCTCTCCATGTCGATTTTAATGCCCTGAAGCGCTCACGCTTGGCGATCGGCGTCATTACTCTTTTCGGTGTTCTCCTCTCCACCTCCGTGATCGGCGGCGGCGCTTGGCTGATCGCAATGGCCGCCGGGTTTCCCCTGCCGATCACCTGGTGTCTGCTATTCGGGGCGTTGATCAGTCCCACCGATCCCGTGGCCGTGATGGGCATTCTCAAAACGGCCAAGGTTCCGCCGGATCTGGAGGCGACAGTGGCGGGCGAAAGCCTGTTCAACGATGGGATCGGGATCGTCGTGTTCTCGATCCTGCTCGGCGTCGTTGCGAACGCTGGCGAAGTTTCCGCTTTCGATGTCGGCAAGCTGTTCGCGCTCGAGGCGCTGGGCGGCGCAGCGTTCGGCGGCGTGGCTGGCTGGATAGCCTTTCTGGCCTTGCGGTCGATCAACGAGCACAATCTCGAGGTCCTGATCACGCTGGCGCTGGTGATGGGCGGCTACGCGCTCTCGCACCGCCTGCACGTCAACGGACCCATTGCCATGGCCGTCGCGGGCCTCATCATCGGCAACCATGGCCGGGAGCATGCCATGAGCGATATGACGCGCGACTATGTCACCAAGTTCTGGTCGCTGATCGACGACATGTTGAACGCCGTGCTGTTCCTGCTCATCGGTATCGAAGTCATCCTGGTTCTCAAGGATGTGTCGCTACTTCTGTTCGGGTTGGCGGCGGTCCCCTTGATATTGGTGGCGCGTGCCGTTTCGGTTGGCTTGCCCATGCTGGCCTTGCGAAACCTGTCGCCCCTGTCGCGGGGCGCGTATCCGATCCTCGTACTGGGCGGTGTGCGCGGCGGCATTTCGATTGCCTTGGCACTGTCGGTACCTGCTGGGCCCTACAAGGAGGTGGTCTTGGCGGCAACGTATACCGTCGTGCTGTTCTCGGTGCTGCTGCAGGCGCCGACCGTCGGCATCGCGGCGCGCCGCCTGTTCGCCAATCCACCGGTCAAGGATTCCTAAAGGCTTGTCTCACGCGCCGGGCACGCGCGGTTCGGACGCCTTTGCCAAGCTTGGCCAGGGGCGGCGTGAATCGGATTGCTCCTTCGCGTGGCAGTCCCCAATCTCCCTGGTCGTCGGGCATGCTCTGCGGCCTTGGCGGCTCAGGAGTTGCGCAGGCCGATCCGCTTCTTCCGGTTGATGGTGGGCGGCCGGTGTAGGTCATAGGCCGCAGGGGCTTTGGCGAGGTCGGCTCGCCGTTTGAGAAGGAAGAGGTCCTTCCAACACAGGCAGACGTTGCGCCCAGCAGACCCTCCTCGGCGGCGGGCCCCGCGCTCGGGTCAGCGCGGAGGGCAAGTAGAGACGGAAACCGCCACGGCAACCCATCGCACTGGCTATCTGCGCAAAATTCCGGGGCAGGCGCGGAGGGGCGAGCCGACTCTCTCATTGGGTGATGCTCTGCCCTGCCCCGGTGAGCACCCGTGGTGGGCGGCCGCTGTTGGGTCGATTGAGGTAGTGCGCATCGCCTATGCGTGGTCTGCTGTCCTCGCCGATCGAGACAAGGAGAGATTGAATGGGCCGAAGGCGGATTCCATCGAGAGAAACCTAAAGCGAAATCGAGTGACTCGCTGGATTTTCGCCAGCGGGTGGGCGTGTTCTCCGAAGGTTCAGTCGCAGCCTGTATATTGCACCGCCGCTTTGTGGCCACAAAAGGAGCGCTCAAATTGTTTTGTGACCGGGCGCCAAGTCCCGGCACTAAACAGGAGGATGCCCGAGATGACGACCAGAAGACGCGCGTTCATGGTCGGTGCGGCCGCGATGCCGACACTGCTCGCCTTCGCGCCGGCCTACGGCAAGGGCAAATACGACGAAGGTGCAAGCGATACCGCAATCAAGATCGGGAACACGAATCCCTACAGTGGCCCCGCCTCGTCCTACGGGGTGATCGGCAAATGTATCGAAGCCTACTGGAAGATGGTCAACGACCGCGGCGGCATCAACGGCCGCAAGATCGACTTCATCACCTACGACGACGGCTACAACCCGGCCAAGACCGTCGAAATGGTTCGCCGACTGGTGGAGCAGGACGAGGTGCTGTGCACCTTCAACACGCTCGGCACGCCGACCAACACGGCGATCCACAAATACATGAACCAGAAGAAGGTGCCGCAGCTCTTCGTGGCGACCGGCGCGTCGAAGTGGGGCAAGCCCAAGGACTTCCCCTGGACCATGGGCTTCCAGCCCGACTATCACACCGAGGCGGTGATCTACGCCAAGCATCTGCTGGCCAATATCAAAGATGCCAAAATTGGCGTGCTGATGCAGAATGACGACTACGGCAAGGATTACTTCGAAGGCTTCAAGGAAGGCCTCGGCAAAGACACCAGCCGCATCGTCAAGCACGTGACCTACGAAACGTCGGATCCGACGGTCGACTCGCAGATCATTCAACTCGCCGGTTCCGGTGCAAACGTCTTCTTCAACATCGCGATCCCGAAGTTCGCAGCCCAGGCGATCCGCAAGGTCGGCGATCTCGGCTGGAAGCCCGTCCAGTACCTGAACAACGTATCTTCGTCGGTCACCTCCACCTTGAAGCCGGCAGGCCTCGCCAACTGTCAGGGCATCATTACTGGCCTCTACCTGATGGATCCCACAGACCACCAGTGGGATGCCAATGCCGACATGAAGACCTGGCACGACTTCATGGCGAAATACATGCCGGGCGCCAACACCGGTGACGGCAGCTACGTGTTCGCCTATGCCGCGTCCTACCTGATGGAGCAGACGCTCAAGAAGTGTGGCGACGCACTCACACGCGAGAACCTGATGCGGCAGGCGGCGAACCATCAGAAGCTGAAGGTGCCACTGCTCCTGCCCGGCATCACGGTCAGCACCAGCCCGACCGACTTCTATCCAATCCAGTCGATCCGGCTCGCCCGCTTCAAGGGAGAGAGCTGGGAGCTGTTCGGCGACGTGCTGTCCCACGAAAACGCCTGATCAGCGTCAGCCGAAGCAACTGCGATAGGGCCGCCGATGCAGAATCGGCGGCCCTATCAAAAAGACCCTATTGGCGGAGGCGAACCCGCGCCGGCGGCCGCGCCAGTCCCGGGACATCGACCCGGCTCCGACCGCGGCGGTCAGCGTGCCGCATTCCTTTACAGTCTCATCGTCACGGCAAAACTGAACGACGTCGATCCCCAGGCCTGGCCTGGCTCGCCTAGCTGACAACTGCAGGCACCGTTGCCGTGGGAGAAGATAATTTTCAGTTTCTCGCCCTCGCCGAGGGCAGCCTTACCGATGATATCGCTACCCCGCTCCATTGTGCCTCGGACGGAGAAGGGGACGACGGGCTGGGGCGTCCCGAGTGTGCTGTCATTGCCCAACCTGGAGAGAGACCTATGACGCTCGTTATCGATTAGCGTACAGCGTGCTAAGTTAGGAAAATCGCTTGGTTGCCGTGGCGGAGAACACTGATTGACGAAAACATCTGCGCCGCCTCGATCTCAATGAGCCCTACATCGCGTTGCTCGCTCATGGCAGCCCTCCTCATCGTTGCGCTTACAAACGGCAGCAGCGCTCAATCGGTCACCGATGGCGACACGTTGATGCTCAACGGTAGGACCTACCAACTTTGGGGCATCGAAGCGCCGGATACCAGGCAGGTCTGCCGTGACGGATGGGCAGCCGGCCAGTTGGCAGCGGCCCGGCTGAAAGAGCTGATCCAGGGCCGTACCGTCGTATGTGAGGAGATGGAGTACGACCGCTATGGCCGAATGGAGGCCCTTTGTCGGGCGGGAGGCGAGGACCTCAGCGCTGCCATGGTTCGCGAGGGCATGGCGTGGGCGTTCGACCGTTACAGCCGCGATTACGCTGGGCAGGAAGATAAAGCGAAGGCCGAGGGCTTAGGCGTGCACGGTCACAGCTGTGCTGTGCCTTGGGAGTGGCGGGCGCAGCAGCGGCGCAAAGTGCTACCGGCTGAGGAGAGTGGAGACGGCCGTTCACCATGATCTGTGCAATTAATTGCACTAAACACCTAGAGCTACTCAACCCTCGGCAATTTGTCCCACTCGGTCGTATAGCGCTGGCTCAATATGTCGCGGCGCAGCCCCCTGTTTCGTGGCCGTGCGGTCACGCCGAA
>JAQSDW010000189.1:0-15321 GCA_029946105.1 Reyranella sp.
GAGGCTTCGCGCCCCGGCCCGTTGCAACACCGTCCTTGAAGGGACAATCAAGGCCGTAGGCGACGGCAGTTCCCCCAAGTGAGCTGTGTTCCGAAGAGGGGCAGGTCAATCCTTTGGCGACATTCAATCCTGGCCAGCATCGTCTTCAAGAGGCCTCTCAGGGCGTCTCGCTACCGACTTCACTACTTCAAGGGAATTCTGCACATCTGTTGCAAGCCCCATCCAGGCAAGACCCTTAATCGCCATCCACGTGGTGTCGAGTTCCCACCATCTATGGCCATGACGGGCTGACCTGGGTTCAGCATGATGGTTGTTGTGCCAACCCTCTCCGTGAGCCAGGACGCCGACAAACGGATTGTTGCGACTCCGGTCGGGCGTTTCGTAGTTGCGATAGCCCCAGAGATGACACACCGAGTTGACCGACCAGGTAATGTGCCAAACGATCACCGTGCGGACGAAGACGCCCCAGACGAGGATACTCGACCCGGATCGCACACTTTCGGCGATCGTTCCCCCGGCGAACAATTCGACGGCAAAGCCGGCTGCGAAGTAAACACCCCAGGAAGCGACGGGGACCAAAAAGCACCAGCCGCCGGATTCCAGCCATGCGTAAAACTTGTCCTTCATCAAGTCTTTGGCATACCGGTTTGTCACGAATGAAGGGTCGGTATTCGGGTCGTGGGTCAGAATCCATCCGACATGGGCCCAATAGAATCCCGATCGTGGACTATGGGGGTCCTGAGGATCGTCGGGAGACTGATGGTGGCGACGATGAATGGCGACCCAATAGGCCGGGCCCAGCTGCAAGCAGAGCACGCCAAAAAGTGCCAATAGATGCTCCAGCCACTTGGGGCAGGAAAGGCTCCTGTGAGCGAGGAGGCGGTGGTACCCGAGGTTGATGCCCAGCATGGCGAAGAGGTAGTAGCCGAGGGCAGCGACGACGACTCCAGTCCAACTGAAGAAGTATGGCGTGAAGGCAAGCATGGCCGCCGCATGATAGAGGGCGATTCCGAACACCCGGAACCACACAATACGGATTGGCTTCAGGTCCGGGTTGCCGAACGTCCCGAGGGATCTAATGCTGGCACAAAGACGGCGACATCACGTCTCCCTTCAAACAGTCTGCTAGCAGGAATGATACCACGGCGCCACGGGCGCCCTTGCCGAGGTTTAGCCTGCGGCCCGCGCACGGCCGTTACAGCACGGCCGGCCCAGGCGGCACTGAACATTCGTCCACTTTAGACCCGGAGCCACGGACATCGAGCCATTTCAGGGGATGGTTCGGACATGGCGTAAGCTCCGTCGACATCAGCCTTTCTTGGGTGTGCGGCGAAACTCCCGCTGACCTGGCAACAGGCTGTGCCATGCCGCCTTGCACGCGATCGGGATCAATGAAAGTTGCAGGCACCACATGAGCCCGATGTCGACGACAGACCTCAAGGTGAGCTTGCCGCCCACAATCCTGAGGGCGAGAAGGGCGCCGATCGTCTTTGCCCCGACGATGAACGCCAGCACCCCGCAGAGAGCGGCCAGAAGCAGCCCGGCGCCGGGATCACTGGAGACTGCGCTCCAGGCGACACAGCCCGCGAGGACGACAAGCAACACGCGAACCGTGGCATGAAACTGCGACAGAAGGAAAAACACCAAGGACTGGTGCCAGGCAAGATGGCGATGAAGTGTCCCTGGCCAATGCCGGAACTGCTGGGCAGTCCCGGCGCCCCAGCGCAGTCTCTGCGCCGACAAGACCGCAAAGGACTCGGGAAGTTCGCCAGCCACGGACACGGTTGCCAGGAACCGGCTGCGCCAACCCTGCGCCAGTGCGCGCAGGCTCAAATCGAGATCCTCGGTCAGCGATCGACCGCTCCATCCACCGGCATCTTCGATCGCGGCGCGGCGCCACACGGCACAGGTGCCGGAAAATGTCATGGGAATGCCGGCCCAATTGCGAGCTGCATGTTCGTAGGCAATGAGTGTATCCAGTTCCACCGCCTGCGCCCGCGTGAGCCAATTGTGTTGGCGATTGCGGTAATCAAGCCGCGCCTGGACAAAGGCGGTTCGGGAGTCGGCCAGCAGGATGCCCATCACATCGCCGATGATCCCAGGCTCGGGCCAATAATCGACATCGAAGACGGCGATGTAGTTGGCAGTCGTGAGCTGAAGGCCTTCGCGCAGCAGGCCCGCCTTGTAGTCCGATCGATCAACGCGACTGTGCAGAGATATCCTGGAACCTTGCGCCGACCACGCTGCGATGCGCTCGGCCGCCAGGCGTGGTGTTTCGTCCGTGCTGGCATCGTCGAGGACCTGGATCTCCAGTCGGTCCTTTGGCCAATCGAGGCCGCAGGCTGCATCGATCGCGCGCGCAACCATCGTTGCTTCGTTGTGGACGGGCAGCTGGATGCAGATCAAAGGCTGCTGATCGGGTTCGCGGGACAATTGGCCAAGTTCCAGTCGCTCACGCGCCAACCGGCGCTTGGCCTCAAAGACGTGCACGAGAATCAAATAGATATCGCCTGCTGCGAGTACAGCGATATAGGCCGCGAGTCCGAGACCAAGAGTGGCGATCACGTGATTGGATTTCGAAGGTATCTCATTCAACTCAAAGCGCGCGACGGGTGCAATATATTTGCCGGATCATTGCTCAGACACCTGCCTTCGGTGTCCGCACGAAGTTGCCGTGGTCGCCCAGCAGCCCCTTGAGGAAGGACAAGCCCGTGACAGGCAATAAGACCGCATTCAGGACCCACATCAACATGACGTCCAACCAGTATCGGACGTCGCGGCTCCCGCCCAAAGCTTTGCGGGCAAGGCCCGAGCCGGCAGTCTTCACGACAACGATGAGAAGAAGAACGGCCGCCAGGGTCATCACCGACAGGCCGAGAAATTGCGGCTCGACGAGCCATGTCGCCAGCGCGCCGATGGCAATGGCGATGATGAGAACGGAAGCAGCGCTATTGAACTGCGACAGCAGGAGGAACGCGGCCGCCTGATGCCAGTTCAGGCGGCGCAGAAGGCCAAGCGGCAGGACACGAAGATTCTGGGTCGCCGCCGTGCTCCAACGCCGCCGCTGGGAAACAAGGTCGGCCAACGACTGGGGTAGTTCGCCGCCGACGCTCACGGTGACCAGGTAGCGACATCTCCAGCCCTTCGCGAAGGCCCGGAAACTCAGATCCTGATCTTCGCCAAGAGTTCTGCTGCTCCACCCTTCGGCTTCCTCAACGGCCGCGCGGCGCCAGATTCCGCATGTTCCGTTGAACATCATGGGAACACCTGCCCAGTTTCGGGCAACTTGCTCATAGGCCAAGTGGGTGTCGAGTTCGAGGCCTTGAGCGCGGGTGAGCCAGTTGTGGTTGCGATTTCGGAAGTCGAGCCGTGCTTGCACAAAGGCCAGGCCGGAATCGGCCATCAAGACAGTCATGCATTTCTGCAGAAACGACGGTTCCGGACAGTAGTCGACATCGAAAATCGCGATATATGCTGCTTCCGTGGCGTGAAGGGCGGCTTGCAGCGCACCGGCTTTGAAGCCGATGCGATCGGCTCGGTGAAGTATCCGGACATTGCAGCCGCGCCTTGCCCAGATATCAACTCTTTGTTTCGCAATTGCCGAAGTCCCGTCTGTGCTGTCGTCAAGCACCACGACCTCCAGCCGGTCCGGTGGCCAATCGAGTGCGCACAAGCAATCAATTGCCCGCGCGACCACAGCCGGTTCATTGTAGACGGGAAGCTGAACGCAGATCAGCGGCAGCCGTCCGGGAGGAACGACGGTAAGCGCGATATCCGCCCTCTCCCGTTCCAAGGACCGAATGCGGTGTCTCTGGTGGGCCAGAAGGAGGTATATGTCACCAAGTGCTAGGACAACCAGATATGCCGACAGAGCGAGGGTGAGAGTCGCAATCATGACGATGAAACGGCCCGGAGGTTCATGTTGCGAAGGTGCCTGATCGGAATCGACTGTACTTTGTTCTCAAATCCAGGACAAACAGCCGGCTGATGCGTACCCCGATCTCGAGCTGGGCGTGAGCGCAAGCCAGACACTTCTGATCGCGAGTGGCCTCCTCTGGGGCGCATCGCTGTTGTGGCTCCTGGGTTCGATGGCTTGCGCCCTCCTGCAGCCGTGGAAGCGCAAGAAGTCGCGCATGGCGGCCCAAGCAAGGCCGCTTTCTATCATCGTGCCCACCAGTGCCGCCGACACGCTGCGCGCGGAGAGAGATCGTGCCGAGGCGATCGGCTCCCTTCTCGAATTGCACCATCCGGACTACGAGATCATCCTGTGCGTGGACCGTGCCGAGCAGGGCAGGGAGCTCACGGCAAGACTCCTCCAGTCCTATCGAGATCGACGGATCCATGTCATGGCGGCCCGGCATCAGGCCAGTTCCAATGCCAAGATCGATGCCATGGAGGCGGCGGTAGGGGAGGCGCGGCACGACCTGCTGCTGTTTTCGGATGACGACGTCTTGGTCGACCGCGACCATGTTTCCTGCCTCCGCGAGCAGTTGCACGACAATGTCGGTCTGGTGTCGGCCGCCGCGATCGGCATTCGACCCACGAACTTCTGGGGCTACCTCGAGCTCGCCTTCATGAATGGCCAATTTGCGCGTCTGCATCTGGCCGGGGACTTTCTCGGCTTTTCTGGCGCGCTGGGAAAGACGGTCCTGGTGGCGCGCAAGGCCTTGCAGCGGGCGGGCGGTCTCCTGCCAACCGGCGGCGATTGCTGCGAGGATGCTGCGCTCACAAGGAATATCAAGGCAGCTGGAATGGCCGTGGCGCTCAGCCATGTCGCTGTTCAGCAACCTATCCTTGACCAGCGCTTTTCCGATGTATGGCGGCGGCATGTTCGCTGGCTGGGCTGTCGCCGCAAGTATCTGACGGCTGTTTTCATTTGTGAGGGGCTGTTCTCGACGCCGGTTGCGGTCGCGGCTGGCGCGGTCGCCGGCAGTCAGCTGTCATGGGGCCCAGTGGCCGGAGCCGCCGGCTCCCTCCTCGTCTGGTGTGCCGCCGACGCCTTGTTCACGCTGCTGAGCGGATGGCACTTTGGCCTGCGCACACCGGCCGCCTGGCTCGTGCGGGAAGCGATTTTTCTACCAATGTGGGCGCAGGCACTGGTGACCCGGACCGTCACCTGGCACGGCCGGGCCGTTCCACTCACGATACGCTAGCGACCGTCCGAGGAAGTGCGTTCCTGGGGCGATCGGCTGGAACCGGCAGTGCCGCCGGGCGCGTCCTGGCGTCCGGCGATCAAATTCATGAACGATGGCGCATTGAGAACCTTGGGTAGCTCCTCCGCCAGGGCATTGAGGACGCCGTCGATTTGGCCCAGGCTGTGGCGACTGGTCAGAAAGAAGCGTAGGCGCGACTGATTCTCCGCGACGCCGGGAAATATGATCGGAACCACGTTGTAGCCGCGGGCCTGGAGGCGGTGGGAAAGGATCACGGTCGCCGGAGAGCTTCCGACGATCACCGGAATGACGGAAGCCCCGATCGATTGGCCCGTGTTCAGCCCGCGCGCCTTCGCGCCAGCAAGAAAGTACTGGCCATTCTCGCGCAATTTCCTGAGCCGCCAAGGCTCTTCCTGCATCATCGCAATCGCCGACGAGGCCGCTGCCACAACCGGTGGCGGGCATCCGACGCTATAGACCAGCCCGGGAGAGGTGTATTTCAGAAGCTCGACGAGCTGTCGGCTGCCGGCAATGTAGCCGCCGGCCGATGTCAGCGCCTTGCTGAGGGTGCCCATCCATATTTCGATGTCACGAGGGTCGACATTCTGTTCTTCTGCCAGACCTCGGCCTCGCGCGCCCAGCACGCCGATCGAATGGGCTTCATCGACCATGAGCCAGGCATCGTAGCGGCGCTTCAATTTGACGAGGGCGGAGAGATCGGCGACATCGCCGTCCATGCTGTAGAGCCCTTCGACAACGATCAGGGCACGCCTGTGCCTCATGCGATTGAGCCGAAGCGCTCGCTCGAACGCTTCCAGGTCGCCATGGGCGCACTGAATTCGCTTGGCGCCGGAGAGCTTTGCACCTTCGACGACACTGTTGTGAATGAGGGTGTCGGTTACGATCAGGTCTTCCGGGCCAAGGAGGCCTCCGATCACCGACACGTTCGTGGCGTGACCGCTCACAAACGAAACGGCATCGTCGACGCCATGCAGATCGGCCAGGGATTTCTCGAGATCGCGATGAGGTTGGCGTTCACCCGCGGTCAGGCGGCTGGCGGAGACCGAGGTGCCATAGTGATCGATCGCGTCCTTGGCTGCTGCAACCACCCTCGGATGACCGTTGAGACCAAGGTAGTCGTAGGAGGAAAAGTTGACCATCGTGCGGCCGTCGATGGAGGTGGTATCACTCGCCCGACCGTCGTGCAGGCGATAGAACGGATTTTCGATCCCGGCGATCGCTCCGGCGGCCTTCTGGATTTTCAGTTGTTCGTATTCGGGCAAAGAGCCGAAGTCGAAGCCCTGCAGAACCGAAACCGGCGTCGCCGCGCTCGAGGCAGCCGGCGACCGAAGAGCGGCGCTCGGTCGCGCGAAGGCATGGCGGACGAGATCGACGGTTGCCTGGGCTTCGTTCGATGGGCGCTCGTTGCTGGCCATCACAGCGGCCCATCCATCGCGCGCGACCGTGCGAGGACGGCACGCGCGGCAGCGAGTTGCTCCTCCGTGGTCGACGCCTCCGTATCGGCCGCGAGATGGCTGGTCGACAGCGCCATCAAGTTCCCGGCCAGGACTTCGTGATGGTCATGTTCGCCCAGCACGATCGGAGCGACGCGCCGGGCCACATCGGCCGGCGTAATGCCGTTGGCCAGGGACATCATGGGCAATTCGACGTGCAGGGTCGTTTCGACGGTGGCGCGCAATTCCAGCATCATGAGGGAATCCATGCCGATCTCGGCGAGTGGCCGATGGCGATCGACTTCCTTGGCCGGCAGGCGGAGGACCTGGGCAATTTCGTCGACGATGATATCGAGCAAGGCCGCGGTCGCGTCGCCCAGCGACATCGCCCGCAGTTTCTCGAGCGTCGCCGACGCGTCGGCGGGCGCGCGGGCTCCGGCCGCGGGCACCACCGCGGCGAAGAGCGGCGTGCGCAGCACCGCCAGCTCGCGCCGCGCCATGGCCCAGTCGATCTGGGCGATCGCGAGGACGGCGGTCGCCGGCTTTCCTTCGCCGTCGAAAGCCAGGTCGAGGGCGTCGAGTGCGCTTCGCGTCGCCAGCAGGCTCGAGGCAAACCTCTTCTTCAAGGCCGTATTCGTTCCAATATTGCGCGCAAGATAGCCGGTATCCTCAATGCCGCCCCAGGACACGGCGATGGCGGGAAGCCCCTTGCCACGTGCCCGCTGCGCGAGGCCCTCCATGAAGGCATTGGCAGCCACATAATTGTACTGACCGGGATTGCCGAGCAGCGTCGTGGCGGACGAATAGAAGAGGAGGTAGTCGAGGCAAAGCGCACCGGCAATTGCCTCGAGCGCCAGCGCGCCATCGACTTTCGGATGAAGCACCCTGGCGATGGCATCCCTGTCCATGCCGTCGATCAGGCGATCGTCGAGGACCATGGCGGCGTGGACGATTCCGCCCACGCGCCTCTGGGCCTGCAGCCGTTTCAGAAAGGTTTCCGTGGCGATCGTGTCGGCGACATCGAGTGCGGCGACTTCAACATCGATGCCCGCGGTACGGAGCGCTTCGACTTGGGTCCTGGCAGCATCCGAGAGCACGCCCGACCGGCTCGCAAGGGCGAGATGACGCGCGCCGCGCGCTGCGAGCCATTCGGCCGTGGCCAGCCCGAAGCCGCTGGTTCCGCCGATCACCACGTGAGTGGCCTCGGTGTCGACGGGGAACACGCCATTGCGCTGGACCGTGTCTGTGGGCTGGCGCGCCGGTGTCACGACGATCTTGCCGATGTGACCGGCCCGCTGCATCCGCCGGAAGGCATCGGTAATGCGCTCACCGCTGAAGACTTGATAAGGCAGAGACGTGAACTCGTGGCTGGCGAAGAGGGCGAGCAATTCCTTGAGGAGCTGCTGCGTCAGCTCCCGGTGTTCGATGATCAACTGGTCGACATCGACGCCGAAATAAGTGAGGTTGCGCCGCAATGGGCGCAGCCCGAGATGCGTATTGGCGTAAAAGTCCCGCTTGCCCAGCTCGATGAAGCGTCCGAACGGTCGCAGGCAATCCATCGAGCGAACCATCGCCTCGCCGGCGAGTGAGTTGAGGACGACGTCGACCCCGCGTCCATTGGTATTCGCCCGCACTTCGTCGGCGAAGGACAGTGTCCGTGAGTTGAGCACAATGCCGGCGCCCAGATCGCGCAGAAGGGCTCTTTTCTCCTCGGTGCCTGCCGTCGCGATGACCTCGGCGCCGCAATAGCGGGCGACCTGAAGGGCGGCGAGACCGACGGCGCCGGCGCCGCCATGAATCAGCACCGTCTCGCCGCGCTTGAGGCCGGCGAGATGGACAAGCGAATAGTAGGCCGTCAGGAAGGCGACCGGCAGGCTGGCCGCGGCCTCGAGCGTCAGACCGTTGGGCACGGGACTGACGGCAAAGGCCGGTGCCACGACATGGCTGGCGAAGCCGCCCGAGACGAAGGCGATAACGCGATCGCCGACCTTGAAGCCCTCCGCGTCGTGGCCGACGGCCGAGACGACGCCGGCGCACTCCATGCCAAGCGTGGCGCCCGCGTAGCCGTCTTCCAGAGCTTCCTCGGGGAGCAGGCCCAGGTTCCACATCACGTCGCGGAAATTCAGCCCGGTCGCGGCAACTTCGATCTCGATCTCGCCGTCTTCGGGAAGCTGCCGGGGGGTCTCCTTCCACACCAGCCCACCGCGGTTCGTTCCCGAGCGCGAGGCGAGTTTCAGGTTGGGCTCGGCAGCGCCCGGCGATTGGGCATGTGTGTAGGGCACGCCCCTCTCGATCCGGACGACCCGTCGCTCGTCGCCGAGGAAGAGGATTTCCCGCTCGTCGGTGGGCGCCAGCATTTCTTCCGCCGTGGCCTCCAGCGATCGGGAACCCGCGGTCCCCGCGATTCCGATGCAGCGTAGCTCGATGGTCGGATACTCATTCTGGGCGACGCGCAGGGCCGCGCTCAAAGCGCACCAAAGCGGGTGGGAGACGCAAGCGGCGATATCCTGCGGCGTCCCGAAATCGATCAAGACCCACAACCGCGCCGCCGCTGTCGCCGCACGGCAGCGCTCGGCAAGGCGCAACAGATGGCGCTCAAGGGCGGCGCTGGACTCCATGCGCGATCCCGGCAAGTCGACCGTCCAAACGATGTCGGGTCCACCCGGGCGGTTTGCGTGGACGGCCGGTTCGTCGTTGGATCCGCCCACCCCGCCGTCCGCCATCAGCGACCGCAGCAACTGGCTGTTGGCAGTCGCATCTCCTTCCCATGAAAACACCGGAGGCTCGATGTAGGGACTTTCGAAGGTCCTGGCGACGCCCGCCTTGCTGCGGATGACAACGCCGATACTACCATCGCCGAGGAGTGCCCGCCCTTCGACCTGGGCGAAGCCGGAATTCGTCAGCTCGTCGACCCATTCGCGCGGCGTGAGAAGGGCGCCCACGGGGAAGCTCGAACTCGCCGATCGCGCCCACCAGGTCCCGCGAATGCCGCGAACGATATCCCAGAGCAGGCTGGGGGCGGGCTCGCCGGCGATAAGGGGCGCATCGGGACGCAGGAGCCGGTGCAGGCGGTCAAGCCCGTTGCCCGTGGCCGCAATCTCGCTGAGCGCATCGACTGCCGCCGCCATGTCGAAGGTTGCCGCGGGCCACGAGGCCAGTTCGCCCCACGGTACGCAGCGCACATGTGAAGCATCGTCACCCAGCGCCGCGCTGGTTTGTTCCAGCCGATCGGCGTCGAGGTCGGTGATCACAACGTCGAGGCCAGGCAGCCCCTTGAACTGTTCGACCAGTTCGACGGCATGGTCGGCCCCCACCAGCAGCAATCGAATCAGGCGGGCCTTGTCGCGACCATCGAGCGTCGACAAGACTGCGCCGGCCACCGTTCGCCGCAACTGAGAAATCTGGCCGGAGCTGACGTTCAACTGTCGCCAGTGCGATGAATGCAATTCGGCGTGAACTGAGGCATCGCCGGCGACGAGCCTACCCATGATGTTGTTCAGGCGCGACAGGCTTGCCGCCTCGGCCGCCATCGTTGGATGCCGGTTGAGCAACGAACGAACAACCGAACCGACGCTTGGCAGGTTGCATGTCTCGGCGATCACCGGGGAGCCCTCATGCTCCTTGGCCAAATTCTTGGTCTCGAGATGCCACAGCAGGGCAGAGCGAAGATAGTCCGGCCACTCCGAGGGGCTTTCCTCAACCGGCGCTTTCTCGGCCAACACATCGGCGAACTGGCTGTCGGCGAAGGCCGACCATGTCGCCCGAAGGCAGCCGGCTTCGAGCAGCAGAAGGGCTTCCCCCAGCTCTTCTGCATTCTCTGGGCTTGGCGAATCGCCGGCGCTGTCGGCATTGGCCCGAAGGAACAACTTCGACGGCTGTCCGGCCCGATCGAGGTTCCAGGTCGTCAATCCATAGGTCAGGGCGTGGGAATCCACGGCCGCCGCCGCCGGCGCTTCGATGAGCCGTACCGCCTCCGCCAGAACGAGAATTCTGCCGGTATCGTCGCGCAGTTCGATGTCGGTCACGATGGAGGAGAGCGACTGGCGGATCGTTCGCGCCACGGCCTGCGTCGCCGGGCAGCCGGCGGCGAATACCCGTACCCGGGCGAAGCGCACCGGCAGCATCTGCTTCATGGGCATGTCCGCGACGCCGGCTTCTTCCGAGGCGAAGAGCGCATGGAAGGCGGCGTCGAGGGCGGTGAGGTCGATGACCGCGTCGGCGAACAGCGCCGGTGCCGGGTCGAGCGCCGCAACCGCGCGCTTGGGCTCGGGGAACGAGACGTGATGGATACGCTGAAACGACGATCCGTAGTCGAAGCCCAGGTTTCTGGAGACTTCGTAGACCTTCGCCTTCGGCACGAAGACATTGCCGACGGCGACCGGCTGCGGCAAATGCTCGTCGATCGCCGGTAGGCGGGCGACGATGGCGCGCGCGTTCATTGCCCAGTCCGCACTGCCGCCGCGGGGACGCGAGAGGAATTCCGTGACGCCGGTTTCGGGCGACACGCGCAGCAGGGTCTCGAACGTCGTGTGCCCGTCGAAAACCAGGGGACGGACGATGTCCATCTCGCGCAGTTCGATCCCGCCGCCGGGATGGATCTCGCGCGCCACCGCCAGCAGGGCCTCGACATAGGCCGCCGCCGGGAAGACGGGCATTCCGGCAACCTTGTGATCGGCGATCCACGGGAAGAGCACCGGGTCGACGGTCGAATACCATTCCAGGCTATCCTGGTACGGACGCTTGCCCAGCAATGGATGCCGGATCGCGGTGAAAGCCGCGCCCGCCTCGACCGTCGGCCTGACCTTGAATTGCGAATGTCGCCAAGGGTAGGCCGGCAAGGCGACGGCGACAATCGGCGGTGACCCGAAGAAGCGCGTGGAGTCGACCTGTCCGCCGGCCACCACGACCCGCGAAATCGTGCGCTCCAGCGGCGCGCTGGCCTCAGCTTCGGCTGTTTCGGTGAGGGTCTCGACGGAAGTGCCGCGGATGTCGGCCTCTCGCAGGATGTCCCTGATATAGCTGCCCAGGATGGGCTTGGCGCCGACTTCGACAAAGATGCGAAAGCCATCCTTCAGCAAGCACCCGAGGCCGGCCGCGAATTGCACGGGATCGCGCACGTTGCGCCACCAGTGATTCGACCCCAGCTCGGGTCCTTCGAGGGCGGTACCGGTTACTGTCGAGATGAAGCGCTTGCGGCTTTGCCGCGGTCGCAGCCCGACCAGCTCCCGCATCAGCGGGCCACGAACCGGGTCGACGAGGGCGCTGTGAAACGGGTAGTCGAGATCCAGCCGGCGGGCGCTGACGCGCAATTCGGCCGCGGCGGCCACGACGCGGTCGATCTCGTCGCTGGGACCGGACAGGGTGACGCTGCGCCCGCTGTTGACGGCGGCAACAGTCACCGCCGAAACCCGCGCGCCCTCGATGATGCGCCGCGCGTCGCGTTCACCCAGCATCAGGGCGGCCATGGCGCCCGTGCCGTGGGTCTGCTCCTGGTGCCGGCTACGGGCGATGACAATGTCCAGAGCCTGATCGAGGCTGAGGCATCCCGCCGCCCAGGCTGCTGCAATCTCGCCGACGCTGTGGCCGAGCACGGCCGAAGGCGACAGTCCTGATTCCTCCAGCACGCGGACCGTGGCGACCTGCAGGGCCAGAATCAATGGCTGGGCATAGGTTGCGCGGCGAAGCTGGGGCCCGAGATCGTCGGCGAACAGGGTGTCGACCAGCGACCACTTCGCCTTCTTGAGGAAATGCTCATCGACGTCGCCCAGGGCGTCGCGAAAGCGTCCGTCGGCGTGCCAGGCGGCCCGGCCCATCCCGGCCCATTGCGAGCCATTGCCGGAAAACACGAAGGCAACCGGCAGGTCATTGCCCAGGGCCAGCCCGCTCTGGGCGTTCGGGCTGGCTTCGCCCCTGGCAAAGCGGTCGACCTCCAGCTTGAGTGTCTCGGCGCTGTCGGCGCGGAAGATCGCGCGGCTGGCAAGCCGGTCGCGCTGATGGGCGGCCGCACCGACGAAGTCGGGGACAAGCCGTTGATCGCCAGGCCAGTGTTCGGCGTAAGTGGAAGCGACCGCGGCCAGCGCCTCGCTGGAATGGGCGGTGAGGACGAGGGGCGGGATGGATGCTCCCTTGCGCCCGTTCAGAATGCTGACGACGGCCTCGTCGCTGCGCAGGATGACGTGTGCATTGGTGCCGCCGAAGCCGAAGGAATTTACACCCGCGAGGTGAGGCGCGCGCCGTTCCGGAAGGCGCCAGGCGCGATTGAGGACGCGGAGATTGAGCTCGTCGAATGGAATGTCGGAATTCGGCACTTGCTGGTGAAGTGTCGCGGGAACGATACCTTTCGTAAGTGCCAGAACGGTTTTCAACACGCCGGCAAGACCGGAGGCGGGCTCGAGATGTCCGATATTCGACTTCACCGAGCCGATCGGCAGCGGCTGCGTTCTTTTTTGCCCCAGTGCCTTGCCGAGGGCATCGGCTTCGATGGGATCGCCGACCCTCGTGCCCGTGCCATGGGCCTCGACGAAGCTGAGATCTTCCGCGGCCACGCCTGCTTCGCTGTAGACCTGCTCCAGGATGGTCCGCTGGGCGTCGGCGGACGGCAGTGACAGTCCGGTTGTCCGCCCGTCCTGGCCGATGCCGGCCCCCAGGATGGCGGCGTGGACCTGGTTTCGGCCGTGGCGCGCGGCGGCCATGGACCGCAGGACGAGCACGACCACGCCTTCGGCCCGAACATAGCCGTCGGCGGCGGCATCGAAGGGCCGGCAGAGCCCGGTGGGCGACAGCATGGAGGCCCGCGAAAAGCCGATGAACGAGAAGGGCGACAGAAGCAGATTGACCCCGCCCACGATCGCGGTGTCGACCTTGCCCTGTTGGATGGCGTCGACGGCCAGGCTGAGCGCGACCAGCGAGGATGAGCAGGCCGTATCGACGGTAAAGCTCGGGCCATGGAGATTAAAGTTGTAGGACAGCCTGTTCGAGATGACGCTGAGCGTATTGCCGGTCATCATGTGCACGTCGGCGGCCGACGGATCGGCGAAGAAGCGCGCACCATAGTCCACGGAAGAAGCGCCGATGTAGACCCCGGTGTGCGAGCCGGAGAGGGCGGTGGGCCTGATGCCGGCGTGGGCGAGCGCGTCGTGGGTGACTTCCAGAAGGTGCCTTTGCTGCGGATCGACCTGCTCGGCTTCGCGCGGGCTCATGCCGAAGGCGCCGGCGTCGAAGCCCCAGACGTCGTCGATCACGCCGGCGGCGAAGGTGTAGCTCTTGCCCGGCTGGTCTGGCGAGGGATGGTAGAAGGCCTCGGTCGGGAAGCGCTCGGCCGAAATGGTGCCGACGCTGCATCGACTGTCGCGAAGCAGGGACCAGAATGCATCGGCAGTACGCGCGCCCGGCAACCGTGCCGCATAGCCGACAATGGCTACCTCCGCCTTATTCGACATCTCTCCCACTTCTCCCAATGGCAAATACCGCCATCAATCATGCGATCGATATTGGCTTTTGCCCAAACAAGGCACTGTACGGCCCCCACCGTGTGCTTGTTCATGTGGCTTTTCACCCCAAAGGCCACAAGTAACCCTACCGTTCCACAGGACGACATGCAACCTGCTGCAATACCGATGCCAAACGCGCCACAGCGGAATGTGGTTCCATTTGTATCCGTCCCGCTGCCATATTCCACACGACTTAGTGGGGGAAGGTTGATCTAGGGGATGCCTGAGAGCCGCCCAAACGATGAAGTGCCGCGGTTGCGCATCGCATTTTGCCATCTTGAGAGCCTCGTTTGCCTGCCCGGCCTGAATGCTCTGTTCAGCGAAATAGGCGAGCAGATCGGTCTCGTCGTCCTGTCGCGCCGATTCGGTGCCCGGCATGGAGGCTTGCTCACCCAACTCCGGCGCGGCATCCGGCGCTCCGGATGGCGCAT
Organism: Reyranella sp.; assembly: GCA_029946105.1. Lineage (GTDB taxonomy): Bacteria > Pseudomonadota > Alphaproteobacteria > Reyranellales > Reyranellaceae > Reyranella. The sequence continues at coordinate 14,529 of JAQSDW010000189.1, forward strand.
GACCCTCTGGCTGGGCTTCGATATCGTCTCCGCCCAGATCGCCTCGGTGCTGGCCGCCATGACCGCGCCAATCCTCGGTCGAAAACGCCCCCTCCACGCAATTCGTTCCCTGGCGTCCCGATATGGCGCCAGGGTGATCGAGGTCGCCGATGTAAACGATGCCGGCACGATCGCGACCGTATCGGAATATGCCCCGGACCTCGTCGTCGTCTTCAACTTCGACCAGATCCTGAAGCCGGCCTTTATCGACGTCGCCGCTTCGGGAGTGATCAATGTCCATCCCTCGCTTCTCCCCGCGTTCAGGGGACCTTGTCCCGTATTCTGGGCCCTGGCCGAGGGCTGCCACGAGACCGGGGTCAGTATCCACGCGATCACCAATGCCGACATAGACGCCGGGCCTGTCGTTCGACAGCAACGACGGGCGATGGATCGCACGCAGTCGGCCGCCGAGATCACCTCGGCGCTGTTCGTCGCGGGCGCCCGGCTTCTGCCGGATGTGGTCCGGCAGTTCGCGGCGGGCGGCCTGCGGTCCTCGCCACAGCAGGGTTCCCCCGGCGACTACCACGGCTTTCCCGCCCCCGGCGATGTCGCGCGCGCCGCCCGGCAGGGTATTCGGCTGTGCCGCGCCGGCTTCGTGCTGCGGCTGTTCGCCGCCGCCATCGGTCGTGTCGGGGCACGTGCGTCGTGATTCACAACAACATGTTCGCCATTGCGGATATAGGGTAGAGCAAATTGAAGGAAACGATCGAGGTTCGTAGCGCGACGTGATGCCCAGGTTCATGATGCCGTCCCT
>JAQSDW010000189.1:15421-18121 GCA_029946105.1 Reyranella sp.
CCACGCGCCCCCCTGCCACGCGCCGTCGCGTCGGCGACGCGCGGCGATACCGTCGTTCGTCGCTGGCGCGCTGACGGCGGTGCTGGCCGCCGGCACCCTGGCTTCGTGCGACAGCCTGCCGGGCGCCGGTCCCAGCACCAGCGATGTGACCGCCGCTGCCAAGCCCATGGCGTCGGGCCAGACGCGCTTCGCCCTTGTCGATGTCGACGCCGATGTCGTGGCGAAGCTGGAGGGCTGGACGGCGGTTTCCATGCAGGGCACGTTCGGCCGCCAGCAGCCTTTCTCCACCCAGACGATCGGGGTCGGCGATTCCGTCCAGGTCGCCATCTGGGAGGCCGGCCCCGGCCTGTTCTCGCCCCCCGTCACCGCCAACGACCGCGGCGGATCGGGCTCGCGGGCGAACACCATCCCGGAGCAGGTCGTGGGCGGCCGCGACGGCGCCATCACCGTGCCCTTTGCCGGCCGGGTTCCGGTCGTGGGCAAGACCCCGCAGCAGGTCGAGCAGGCGATCACCCGGGCCCTCGCACAAAGGGCCGTCGATCCGCAGGTTCTGGTGACCGTGACCAAGAACGTCGCCAACACGGTCTCCGTGGTCGGCGAGGTGACCGGCGGCGCCCGTGTGCCGCTCACCACCCGCGGCGATCGCATCCTCGATGTCGTGGCCGAGGCCGGCGGCACCAAGGCGCCGGCGCATGAGACCTTTATCACCCTGGTCCGGGCCAACAATTCCGTGCGCATCCCGATGCAGGCCATGCTCAGCGACCCGACGGAGAATGTCTATGTGCGGCCAGGCGACGTCATCAGCGTCGCGCGCGAGCCCCAGACCTTCACCGCCGCCGGCGCCACCGGCACGAACGCCGTGGTCTCCTTCGACGCCATCGGCATCACCCTGGACCAGGCCATCGCCCGGGCCGGTGGCCTCAGCGACTCGCGGGCCGATCCCGCCGGCGTCTTCGTCATTCGCTACGAGCGGCCGGCGGACTACGACCAGCTCGGCCTCAGGCGTCCCGCCCCCGGCACGCTCAACCAGATCCCGGTCATCTATCGCGTCAACATGCGCGACACCAACGGCTTCTTCCTCGCCCGCCGCTTTCCGGTCCGCAACAAGGACATCCTCTTTGTCTCCAACGCCCCGCTGACCGACGTGCAGAAGGTGATGACCATGCTGCTGCCCATCCTCGGTATCGGCGCCACCGCCGCCGTGGTCGCCAATACCGCGGTGCGCTGATCCAGCCGAAGCGCGGGCAGCCGGGGCGATGACGATCCTGCTCCTGGGCGCCGGTCCGCGGCTGGCGTGGGTCCGTTGCGTCCTCGAGACGCTGCGCGCGTCGGCCGCGGCCGGCTCCGAAACCGGCCCCGACCCTGGCCCCGAGATCGTCGTCGTCGAAGGCCCGACGACGCACGAACTCCTGGTCTCGCTCACCGACCGGCCGATCGACGCCCTGGTCCTGGTCGACCACTTTGCCTTCGCCGACGGCGCGGTCCCGGAGGCCGCTGCCCTGGTGGAGGCCGTGCGCGGCGAGGCGCAGCGCGCCTGCCTTGCCCTCGAGCTTTCGCGCCGCGCCGCCCGGACCGTGGGGCTTTCCGGCGGCGACAGCGGGGACTGGGCCGCCACGCTGGTGGCGTTGCTGGCGGTGCCGCCGCCGGCCGAATGGTCCGGCTCCCCCGCCGCCCCTCCCAGGGGCATGTGTCCGCCTCCGGCCGAGCGTGGCACCGCGGTCGCCACGCCGCTCCTGCAGACCTACCTCGAGCCGCTGTTCGCCGCGCCCGGCCAGGCTTCGCTTGCGCTGGCCTGGCCGCGCGAGGCCTTCCTCGACGGCGATGCGCCGGGCGCGACCCTGCCCGCGACGGCAGAGGTCGCGGGCCGCGCGCGGATCCTGGCCTATGGTCCCTATCTGCCGCTGCCCGCGGGCCAGTGGCACGCGACGGCCTTCCTGGGCTTCACCCCCGACATCGGCAAGCTGCCCTTCATCCTCGAGGCCGACAGCGGCGGCGCCGTGGCCCGCGGTTTCTTCGAGGTCGAACGCGGCGGCATCTTCACCCTGGGTCTGGATTTCCAGGTGGCCAATGCCCTGCACCCCGTCGAGCTGCGCCTGATCAGCCAGGACTCGGCCCTCGAAGGCCAGTTCGCGATGATCGAGGTCGAGCTGAAGCAGTCGGCTCCGCCCTTGCCGGCATAGGGCGCTGCGCGCACCCCTCAGGGTGTGGTGGGATTGTGTCGTCCGCAAAGACCCTAGCCGCGATGGCGGGTCTCGGCGATACGGTAGGCGCGCGACCACTTCTTCTTCGACAGGTCGAAATCGCGGCGCGGATTGAGCTGGCGCACCCGCCAGTGGTCGGCGCCGGCGCGCAGCAGCCGCTTGACCAGCCCGAACATCGTGCCGTCGGCGGCCTGGTTGATGAAGATGCAATCGTCGCCCGGCCGCAGCGGCAGGCTGGGATTGACCACCGCCTGGTCGCCCTGCTCGAAGCGCTCGAGCATGCTGTCGCCGACGATGTAGAAGGCGAAGGGATTGGCCACGCCCACCATCGTCTCGGAGCGGCGGATATAGTCGATCGGGCTGTCGGTGAGCAGGATGGTGCCGTCCTCGTCGCCGGCCGCGGCGCTGGCCCACACCGGAATGTCGGGCCGGTCCGGCGCGAAGCCCGGCGCGAAACCCGGCGACGGCCGGGCGGAAAACGGCGCGCGCGCGCGTGCCT
>JAQSDW010000190.1 GCA_029946105.1 Reyranella sp.
ATCAAGGAGATGAAAGACAAGTCCTACCAGGACGTCTTCCTCCAGGACTTCATCACGGTCGGCTGGGAGAAGGTGAGCCAGGTGCGCAAGCCGATCGTGGCCGCGGTGGCGGGCTATGCGCTGGGGGGCGGCTGCGAGATGGCGATGATGTGTGATTTCATCATCGCTGCGGATAACGCGAAGTTCGGCCAGCCCGAGATCACGCTCGGCACCATTCCCGGCGCCGGCGGCACGCAACGGCTGCCGCGCTTCGTCGGCAAGTCGAAGGCCATGGACCTCGTCCTGACGGGCCGCATGATGGATGCGGCGGAAGCTGAGCGTTGCGGCCTCGTCAGCCGCGTCGTGCCGCTGGCCGACCTGATGAACGATGCAATCGCCACGGCCGAGAAGATCGCGGGCCTCTCGCTGCCGGCGACGATGGTCGCAAAAGAGGCAGTCAATCGCGCCTTCGAGACGACCCTGGCCGAGGGCATTCGCTTCGAGCGCCGTACCTTCCATGCAACCTTCGCCTTCGACGATCGGGCGGAGGGAATGGCGGCTTTCGCGGAGAAGCGCAAAGCAGGCTGGAAACACCGCTGATTGAGCGGTTTTGGCGCGCTTGACCGGCCCCCATGTGGCCCGTATAAGCGCGCCCTTCGAGCAACGAGGACTATATGGCTAATCACAAGTCGGCCCAGAAGCGCGCCCGCCAGACTGAGACCCGCACTGCCGTGAATACGGCACGGCGCAGCCGCGTGCGCGGCTCGGTCAAGAAGGTCGAGGAGGCGATCGCCGCCGGCGACAAGAATGCCGCTCAGGCGGCGCTGCGTGCAGCGCAGCCGGAGATCCAGCGTGGCGCGATCAAGCGCATCGTGACCAAGAATGCCGCGGCACGCCGCGTCTCGCGCCTTGCCGCGCGCATCAAGGCGATGGCCTGATCCACCTTAGATTTCTACAGTGGATGTGAACGCCGCTCATTCGAGCGGCGTTTTTCTTTTTCGGCGTGCGCTCTCGCCGTGAGAACGGCAAAATAATTTCTGCGACTTTCGGCGAAGAGTATTTGGTCGCCAATTGGGCGAACAACATACGATTCGCTTTTATCGCATCGCGCGGACGAATGAGCGCTAGATATTGAGCGACGTCACGCGCATCGCGCGACAGAAAATCGAACGAACAGAGTTGTCAATCGAGTCACGCGAAGAACAATCTGAATCACGGGTGACGTTCTCGGCTGAATCGTTTGCGCTCGTCATCGGGTCTGCTAAGAGTCCGTTCATCGCGACGGGGCGTGGGGCGCTGGAACGCGAGCCAAGGCGGAGACGGGGGCTTCCTCTTCGCCGACAAGACGAACGAGGGAGAGCGGCAGCGCTTCTGCATCAGCGACGTTCGAATGATAAGGCGTCCCGACGACGACGCTCAACTCGAATTTTCTTCGCTCTTGTTGCGCTGCATTATTCTTTCGTTGTTTGCCGGCTCGAGGTTCGACGCCCTGCTCGACAAATGAAAAGCGGGGGCCATGTCGACACACGACGAGATTGCCGGCACATATGAGGTGTCCCCCGCTGCCGGCTACGCCGGCGACGTGGCACCGACGGCAGCCTGGAAAATTCTCAGCGAGCGCAAGGACGCAGTGCTCATCGACGTGCGCACGCGTCCCGAATGGAACTACGTCGGCGTGCCCGATCTCGAGACACTGGCCAAGAAGCCGGCGCTGCTCGAGTGGCAGGTGTTTCCGAGCATGCAGGTCAATCCGGATTTCGTGACCGCGCTTTCGGGTGCGTGCACGGACAAGGAGGCGCCGTTGTTGTTTCTCTGCAGGAGTGGGGTCCGATCGGCCGCGGCGGCGAAAGCCATGACCGCGGCCGGCTACAGTAGATGTCTCAACGTGACGGACGGCTTCGAGGGGCCCCTGAATGCCGAGGCCAAGCGCGGCGCGGCAGGGGGATGGAAGGCGGCAGGGCTTCCGTGGAGACAGACGTGAATCGAATTCAATCACCGATTTCTGGCAATAACGAAGCATCTTACGATAAGAAGAACGTGGCGGGGGTCGAGATGGATGAAATTGCGGGCCGCAAGGAGTTGGAGGCGCATTGGGTGCGCGTCTGCGATCGGCTTCGCAAGGAAATCGGCGACAAGGCTTTCAAGACGTGGTTCGGCGAGGTCGAGCTGGGCGAATTGAAGGCCGGCAAGCTTCGCCTTTATGCGCCGACGCGCTTCGTCCGCGACTGGGTCGGCCGCCATTATGGCGACCGCGTGCTGGCCTATTGGCAGGCCGTGGCGCCAGACGTGAAGAACGTCGAGGTCAACCTCGTGCCGCCGCCGGCGCCGCGCCGGCCGAACGAGATCATCGCCATGCCGCCCCTGCCCTCGTCGCAGAACTACCAGCCGCCGATGCCGCGCATGGGACCGGCGATCGGCCGCGGTGCCGACGATGCCTTCGCCGGCCCGGAGGCACGTTACACCTTCGCCAATTTCGTGGTCGGCAAGCCCAACGAGTTCGCCTATGCGGCGGCCCGCAACATCGCCGAGCAGGACCAGCCGCTGCCGGAGCGCAACCCGCTCTATATTTTCGGCGGCGTCGGGCTCGGCAAGACCCATCTGATGCATGCCATCTGGCACGCCATCCGCGAGCGCGACCCCAAGACCCGCGTGCTCTATCTGACGGCCGAAAGCTTCGTGAACCGCTTCATCCAGGCGCTGCGCACCAAGAACACCGGCCAGTTCAAGGAGCTGTTCCGCAACGTCGACGTCCTGATGGTCGACGACGTGCAGTTCATCTGCGGCAAGGAAGCAAGCCAGGACGAATTCTTCTTCACCTTCAATTCGTTGGTCGAGCAGAACAAGCAGATCGTGCTGTCCTCGGAGAAGCCGCCGAGCGAGCTGCAGGACATCGAGGAGCGCATGCGCTCGCGGCTGGGCAGCGGGCTGGTGGCCGACATACATTCGTCGACCTACGAGTTGCGGCTCAGCATCCTGCAGGCCAAGGCCGAGAACGCGCGTGTGCCAGTGCCGACCGCTGTGCTTGAGTTCCTGGCGCACAAGATCAGCACCAACATCCGCGAGCTCGAGGGCGCGCTCAACCGCGTCGTCGCGCACGGCCAGCTGATCGGCCGCGAGATCACCGTCGAAATGGCCCAGGACGTGCTGCACGACTTGCTGCGCCAGGCCGACCGCAAGGTCACCGTCGACGAGATCCAGCAGCGGGTGGCCGCTCACTACAACATCAAGCTCGCCGAGATGAGCTCGCCCCGTCGCGCCCGCTCGGTCGCCCGGCCGCGTCAGGTGGCGATGTATCTCGCCAAGCAGCTCACCACGCTCAGCTTGCCGCAGATCGGCAAGCGCTTCGGCAACCGCGACCACACCACGGTCATGCACGCCGTGCGCAAGATCGAGGAGCTCAAGATCTCCGATCTGTCGATTGCGGAAGACGTAGAGTTGCTCAAGCGCCAGTTGCAGGGCTGACAAATTCCCTGCCAGGACTGTGAAACGGGGCCCTGCGGGGCCCCGTTCGCGTTGTACGGGCGGCCTCTAAACGCCTCAAATTGCGGGCGAAATCGCTTTCCGCCGGCAGCGCGCGTGGTATAGTCCCCGACCGTTCCGCCGGGGTGTTTCGCAGCCTGGGAAGCGTGGTGTCTAAACCGCATTTTTGGCCCCTCGTTACAGCGACCAAATCATGAAACTGACGATCGAACGGGCAGCCCTTCTCAAGGCGCTGGCCCATGTACAGAGTGTGGTCGAGCGGCGGAACACGATCCCTATTCTGTCGAATGTCCTGATCACCGCCCAAAAAGGCCGGCTCAGCCTGGCGGCGACCGACATGGATCTGGCCATCACCGAATCGGTCGAGGCCAACGCGGCCAAGAACGGCTCAACGACGGCCCCCGCCCACACGCTCTACGAGATTGTCCGCAAACTGCCGGACGGCGCGCAGGTCGAACTGGAATCGGCACCCGACGGCGGCACCCTGGTGATCCGCGCTGGCCGTTCGCGCTTCACCCTGCAGTGTCTACCCCCGGCCGACTTCCCGACGATGAGCGAGGGCGACCTTCCGCACCGCTTCCAGCTCCCCGCCACCGACCTCAAGGGCATCATCGACCGCACGCGGTTCGCCATCTCCAACGAGGAAACCCGCTATTACCTGAACGGCATCTACTTCCATGCCGCGACATCGGGTGGCACCCAGGTGTTGCGCGGTGTGGCCACCGACGGCCATCGCCTGGCCCGTGTCGAAGTCCCGCTGCCCAAGGGCGCCGGCGAGATTCCCGGCGTCATCGTGCCGCGCAAGACGGTGGGCGAGGTCCGCAAGCTCCTCGACGAAAGCGACGGCTCGGTCGATATCGAGCTCTCCGACACGCGCATCCGCTTCGCCAGCGGCAACGTCACCCTGGTCAGCAAGCTGATCGACGGCACCTTCCCCGACTACGAGCGCGTGATCCCGACCGGCAACGACAAGATCCTGAACGTGCCGTGCAAGGAATTCGCGCATGCCGTCGACCGCGTTTCGACCATTTCCACGGAAAAATCGCGCGCCATCAAGGTCGCGGTCGCCAAGGGCCTGGTCACGCTCTCGGCCACCAGCCCCGACGCCGGCAGCGCCACCGAGGAGATCGAGGTCGACTACAAGGATACCGCCATCGAGATCGGCTTCAACTCGCGCTACCTGCTCGACATCACCGAGCAGATCGTGGGCGCCGAGGCGCGCTTCCTGATGGCCGATGCCGGCTCGCCCACCCTGGTGCGCGACGGTGCCGACGAGAGCGCGCTCTACGTGCTCATGCCGATGCGGGTATGACCGCGCAGCCCGGCAGCACCCGTACCCTTTCTCCCGACGTCGGCTTCGGTCCCGCGCCGGCCAATCGAATCGAGTCTTCCGCGCGGTCCCTGTTGGCCGTCCGTCAGCTTCGCCTCACCGATTTCCGTAACTATCGCCAGCTCCGTCTCGACTGCGGCCTCGAACCGGTGGTGCTGGTGGGCGGCAACGGGGCCGGCAAGACCAACCTTCTGGAGGCTCTCTCGTTCCTGGCACCGGGACGCGGGCTGCGCCGCGCCCGCCTCGACGAAGTCGGCCATCGGGCCCGCGGCGAGACGCCGGGCACCGGCACCGGACCGACGAACTGGGCAGTCGCCGCCACGCTCGACACGCCGGACGGTCGCCTCGCCATCGGCACCGGCCTGGAGCCGGGCCGCAGCGAAAGCAGCCCCTCGCGCCGGGTCGTGCGGATCGACGGCCGGGCTGCTGCCAGCCAGACCGTGCTCGGCCTGCATGTCGCCGCCGTCTGGCTGACGCCGCAGCTCGACCGCCTGTTTCTCGACGGCGCCGGGGAGCGGCGCCGTTTCCTCGACCGGCTGGTGACCGCGCTGCATCCCCAGCATGCCGGCGACGTGGCGGCCTATGAGAACGCGCTGCGTCAGCGCGCCCGGTTGCTGGGCGAGGGCAATCGCGATCCGCACTGGTTCACCGCCCTCGAAGACACCATGGCCCGCCACGGCGTGGCGCTGGCTGCCGCCCGCGCCGACACGGTTCACCGTCTCGACGCGGCTGCGCGGCTGGGCATCGGCCCCTTCCCGCGTGCAGCACTCGCCATGGCGGGTGAAATCGACGACTGGCTCGGTGCCATGGCGGCACTCGACGCCGAGGATCGCCTGCGCGCCACCCTTGCCGCGAACCGCTTGCGCGACGCCGAGGCCGGCATCACTTCCTGCGGACCGCACCGCAGCGACCTCGCGGTACGGCACCTCGATCTCGACCTGCCGGCAGCAGAAGGCTCCACCGGGCAGCAGAAGGCCGTGCTGGTCTCGATCGCCCTGGCCCACGCCCGCCTGGTGGCGATGTCGCGCGGCCGGCCGCCCCTGCTGCTGCTCGACGAAATCTCGGCCCATCTCGATGCCGAGCGCCGCACGGCGCTGTTCGACGAGGTCGTGGCACTGGGCGCCCAGAGCTGGATGACGGGCACCGATGCCGAACTTTTTGCGCCGCTCCGCGGGCGCGCGCAGATCCTGTGCGTGGCCGACGGATCGATCGCAGTTGTCTGAAATATTTTCTGGAAGACGGGTAATGAGCGACATCGAAGACGTGACACCGGGCGCCGAAGAATACGGCGCCGATTCGATCAAGGTGCTGCGCGGCCTGGAGGCTGTCCGCAAGCGTCCGGGCATGTATATCGGCGACACCGACGACGGCACCGGCCTGCATCACATGGTCTACGAGATCGTCGACAACGCGATCGACGAGGCGCTGGCCGGCTACTGCGATGGGGTCGAGGTCGTCCTCCATGGCGACGGCTCGGTGACGGTGCGTGACAACGGCCGCGGCGTGCCGGTCGACATCCACAAGGAAGAGGGGATTTCGGCCGCCAACGTCATCTTCACGCAGCTTCATGCCGGCGGGAAATTCGACCAGAACTCCTACAAGGTCTCGGGCGGCTTGCACGGCGTCGGCGCCGCCGTCGTCAACGCGCTGTCGTCGCAGCTCGACCTGCACATCTGGCGCAACGGCAAGGAGCACTTCCTGCGCTTCCGCCATGGCGAGCCCGAGGAGGACCTGAAAGTCGTGGGCGACGCGCCGCCGGGCAAGCACGGCACCGAGGTCACCTTCCTGCCCTCGACCGGAACCTTCACCAAGACCGAGTTCGATTTCGCTACGCTGGAACATCGGCTGCGCGAGCTCGCCTTCCTGAATTCCGGCGTCAAGATCGTGCTGACCGACGAGCGCGGCGCCGAACCCAAGGTCTCCGAGCTCTTCTTCGAGGGCGGCGTGGAGGCTTTCGCCAAGTACCTGGACCGCAACAAGACGGTGCTGCACGCCCCGCCGGTGTCGATCCGCGGCGAAAAGGATGGCATCTCGATGGAAGTCGCGATGCAGTGGAACGACAGCTATCACGAGACGATGCTGTGCTTCACCAACAACATCCCGCAGCGCGACGGCGGCACCCATCTGGCGGGCTTCCGCGGAGCACTCACGCGCACGCTGAACAAGTATGCCGACGAGAGCGGCCTTTCCAAAAAAGAGAAGGTCAGCCTCACCGGCGACGACATGCGCGAGGGCCTGACCTGCGTGCTGTCGGTCAAGGTCCCCGACCCCAAGTTCTCGTCGCAGACCAAGGACAAACTGGTCTCGTCCGAGGTCCGTCCGGTGGTCGAATCGGTGGTCGGCGACAAGTTCGGCCAGTGGCTCGAAGAACACCCCTCGGAGACGCGCAAGATCCTGACCAAGGTGGTCGAGGCCGCGGCGGCGCGCGAGGCGGCGAAGAAGGCCCGCGAACTCACACGCCGCAAGGGCGCACTGGACGTGAGCTCGCTGCCCGGCAAGCTGGCCGACTGCCAGGAGCGCGACCCGGCGCTCAGCGAACTCTTCATCGTCGAGGGCGATTCGGCCGGCGGCTCGGCCAAGCAGGGCCGCAACCGCGCCAACCAGGCGATCTTGCCGCTGCGGGGGAAAATCCTGAACGTCGAGCGCGCGCGCTTCGACAAGATGCTGGGCTCGGCCGAGATCGGCACGCTGATCACCGCCCTCGGCACCGGCATCGGCCCCGACGACTTCAACCTCGAGAAGCTGCGCTACCACAAGATCATCATCATGACGGACGCCGATGTCGACGGCTCCCATATCCGCACGCTCCTGATGACGTTCTTCTACCGCCAGATGCGCACGCTGATCGACGCCGGCCATCTCTACATCGCCCAACCGCCGTTGTTCAAAGCCGCCAAGGGCAAGTCGGCGATCTACCTCAAGGACGAGCGCGCGCTCGACGAGCAGCTCATCCAGACCGGGCTGGAAAACGCCCGGCTGCAGCTCGGTGACGGCTCGGTCCAGGGCAGCGAGGACCTGCGCCGCACCGTCGACATCGCCCGCTCCGTCACCAACCTGGTGAAGCCGCTGTCGCTGTCGCGCCGCGTCACCAGCCAGGCGGTGATCGAGCAGGCCGCCATCGCCGGCGCCTTCAAGCCCGACATCCTGAATGACGCCGAACTGGCCAAGGCGACCGCCGACTACATCGCCCGCCGGCTCGATGCCGTCAGCCCGCCGCTCGAGCGGGGCTGGAGCGGCGAGCCGACGCCCGACGGCGGCCTCGCCTTCAGCCGCCGCCTGCGCGGCGTGCAGGAACGCCACGTCATCGACGGCCCCCTGGTCAGGAGCGCCGAGGCGCGCAAGCTCGACGGCCTCGCGACCGAATTGCAGGCCGTCTACCAGAAGCGCGGCGTGTTCATCGCCAAGGAGAAGGAAACGCCGATCTTCTCACCCACCGAACTGTTCGCCGCCGTGGTCGAAGCCGGCCGCCGCGGCGTCACCATCCAGCGCTACAAGGGCCTGGGCGAGATGAACCCCGACCAGCTCTGGGAAACGACGCTCGACCCCGAGGCGCGGACGCTCCTGCAGGTCCGCATCAACCATGCCGACGAGGCCGACGAGATCTTCTCGACCCTGATGGGCGACGTGGTCGAACCGCGCCGCGAGTTCATCCAGGAGAACGCCCTCAAGGTCGCCAACCTCGACGTCTGAGCTGGCGCACAGCAGACGAAAAGGGGGGCCCTGCCACCCCCTTCGATTTCAGCTTCCAAACCACCGGAAAGCCAATAAAGACGGGCTTTCAGCGCACTCCCGGCGCACACCAACGTGTGACAAATGTTGTGCGCCGACCTGTGCGCGGAGCTGTGCCCGAACGGGGTTGGACGGTCGGGGGACGGAGGCGCGGGTCTGTTGTCTTGTCTATCCACGGGTGAGGACCCGCGGTGCCGGAAAGCAGACGGCCCGCGCCGGGGAACCGGGCGGGCCATCGCGCGGCGCACCGAGCGCCACGATAGCGAAAATACTAGCAGAAACCTGCAGAATCTGCAACTCTAAAATAGGCCGTCACCTCTTCTGTGCGGCAGAAGCGATCGAGGCGGCAACCTCGCCGGCCATCTTGAACTGCGGATCCAGCGTGGTGATGCCGTGGCGCCTGGCAATCCAGGCGAAATCGGTCCAAGCGATCATCACCTTCCCGGGAGCTTCGAGATACACGAGAATGCGCACCGGCCAATCGAGGCCCGACTGCTGGTTCCCGCCCAGGAACTGCGTGCCGAGCGGCGGATTGCCGAACATCAGCAGCACCGAGGGCCCGATGCCAGGCACGCCCGAGACGGCAGCGAGGCCGCCCTGGTCGACGGCGCCGAAGAACATGACGCCCTTGGCCGCGATATCCTTCTGCAGCCGTTCGACGGTCTCGACCATGCCGTAGGCAGACGGCACGGCGATGACGCCGGCGGCATTGGCCGTCGGCGCCGCAGGAAGAGCCGCCTGCTGCACGCCCTGGGCGTTGGCGGAGGCGCCGCCCATCGTCAGGATGACAGCGACGACGACGGCCGAGCTGTCCCGAAACAAGTAATTCGACATGGGTTTCTCCAAAGAAGATCAACGATGTGCGTATTCTGGCGCGGCGCCCGCGACGGCTGAAATACCGATCGTCTATGCATTCGATGCAAGCGGCGACGCAGGCCTCGACTCAAAGAAACTTCTCCTTGATGTCGATGGTCGAGCGCCGGCCGATCGCGTCGAAATGCGTATGCAGCCAGCCATCGGCCGCCTCGCGACCGATGGCCTTCAGGTGCAGAAGGAAATCGATACGGGCGTTGAGCTTGCTCGACACGCCGAGCCCCCGCATATGCTTCTCCGACTCGATCCAGTGCACGTTCACGCGCTTGTAGGCATTGCCATCCAGCTTCTGCTGATCGATCAGGTCGGTGACGAACGAGATCGCCCGCATCTCTCGCATCAGCGAGGAGTTGAACGAGATCTCGTTCACCCGGTTCATGATCTCCGTCGCCGTGGTCGGCACGCGGTCACAGCCCAGCGGGTTGATCTGCACGATCACCACGTCCTGCGTCGCGGTCCCGTAGATCAGCGGAAAGATCGCGGGATTGCCCATGTAGCCGCCGTCCCAGTAGGGATCGCCGTCGACCGTGACGGCCTGGAACAGGAACGGCAGGCAGGCCGAGGCCAGCAGCACGTCGGGCGTGATTTCGCCGGACTGGAAGACCCTCACCTTGCCGCTCTTCACGTTGGTCGCACTGATGAAGAGCTTCACCGCCCGGCAGCCTTCCAGTCGCTCGAAGTCGACCGACCGCTCGAGCACGCCGCGCAACGGGTTCAAGTTCATGGGGTTGAGCTGGTAGGGCGACAGCATGCGGGTCAGCATGTCGAAGGCCACGAAGGCCGCCGAATGGTCGAGATTCCAGCCACTGGCATAGCGGTCGAATGGCGTCGCCTGAAGCGGCCCGGATTGCGAGGCCTGACTGATGTTGGTCCAGAAATTATCGAGCGATCGGCGCGCCTCGTCACGGCCCCCGCGGCCCATGCCATCGGCGAACACCGCGGCGTTCATGGCGCCCGCCGAGGTGCCCGAGATCGCCTCGACCTCGATGCGGTCGTCGTCGAGCAGGCGATCGAGCACGCCCCATGTATAGGCGCCGTGGGCGCCGCCGCCCTGCAGGGCGAGGTTGATACGCTTGGTTTCCATGACGATCTCCTCAGTGAGCGGTCCAGCCGCCATCCATGGGCAGGGCCGCACCCGTGACAGAGGCGCCATTGTCGGTGCACAGAAACAGCGCCAGGGCGGCGAGCTCGGCCACCTCGACGAAGCGCTTGTTCGGCTGGTTCTTCAGCAGCACGTCGGAGATCACCTTCTCGCGGTCGATGCCGTGCGCCTTTGCCTGGTCGTCGATCTGCTTCTCGACCAGCGGCGTGCGCACATACCCCGGACAGATGGCGTTGCAGGTGATGCCATCCTCGGCGGTCTCCAGTGCCGTCACCTTGGTGAGGCCGAGCACGCCGTGCTTGGCCGCGACATAGGCCGCCTTGTAGGGCGAGGCGACCAGCGCATGAGCCGAGGCCACATTGATCACGCGGCCCCAGCCCTTGCGGCGCATCATCGGCAGCACGAGCTTGGTCGCGTGGAAGGCCGAAGAGAGGTTGATCGCCATGATGGCGTCCCACTTCTCTTCGGGAAATTCCTCGATCGGCGCGACATGCTGGATGCCGGCATTGTTCACCATGATGTCGACGGCCCCGAAGGCGTCGGCGGTCTGACGCACCATCTGCTCGATCGCCCTGGGCCTGGACATGTCGGCCGGCGAATAGACGATCTTGGCATTGGTGCGCTGCGCGAGTTCGGCGCGGGTCTTTTCGATCTGCATCGCGTCGCCGAAGCCGTTCAGCACCACGTTGGCGCCGGCACGGGCGAAGGCTTCGGCGATGCCGAGCCCGATGCCGTTGGTCGAGCCCGTGACGATGGCGGTCTTTCCGTGAAGCATATGGGTTCTCCTGTTTCTGGATGAACCCACCTTGCGCGTCGCGACCGGCGCGCTGAAATGCCGAGTGCCTACCGATTCAATAGCGCGTGGGCATCGCGCAATTCCTGCAGCGACGTCAGCAAGGCCTCGGGATCGGGCCAGCGCGACGGATCGACATCGGCGAAGGCGAAGACCACGCGCGCATCCGGGGCCACGACGAAGACGGCCGGCACCGGCAGGCGCCATGTCGTGTCGTCATGGAGCGCAGGGAAGTCGCGGCCGCGCATTCTTTGGAGGCGGATATGATCGAGCGAGAGATCGTAGGCGAGGCCACAGGTGCGGGCGAAGGCGTTGGCCGGGTCGCTCAGCATCAGATAGGCGAGGCCGCGGGCGCTACAGGTCTCGACGATGCGCCGGGAGTTCTCGGGCATGACGCCGACCGCCCGGGCACCCAGCGCCTCGATCGCCGGACGCGCTTCTTCGAGCGCGAACATGGTGAGATCGCAATAGGGACACCAGCCACCGCGGAACAGCGCCAGCACGAGGGGGCCACGGTCGAGAAGTTCCTTCGAGGTCCAAAGACGGCCGACGCCGTCCCTCAAGGCGAAGTCCGGAAGATAGTCGCCCAGCCCCAGCCCCTCCTCGGCCAGCCGCACCATGCGCAGCCGGTCGAGTTCGTCCTGGAAGTCGCGCCGGTCGCGCGCGGGAAGGGCCGCCATGTGGCGTTGGTTCAGCGCGCGCAGTGCCTTTGCGAGGTTCATTCCGGCTGCAGTCTGGCGGGACGGTCGGAGCGGCGGAAATACCTTCCGGTTTTGCTATCGATAGCCGCAGGCTATGGTCGATTAAGGCACAATGGCTGCGCTTCCGGGGGGCTGCTGCCGTGGAAATGCATCAAATCCGCTACTTTCTCGCTGTTTGCGAGACGCTCAACTTCACGCGCGCTGCCGAGTCGTGCAACGTCTCGCAGCCTTCCCTGACCCGCGCCATCAAGGGGCTGGAGGACGAGCTGGGCGGACCGCTGTTCCGTCGCGAGCGCAACAACACGCATCTCACTGGCCTGGGCGAAATGATGCGCCCCCACCTCACGCAGGTGCTGATCGAAACCGATGCCGCCAAGGAACGCGCCAAGAGCTTTGCCAAGCTCGACGATGTCGAGCTGAAGCTCGGCATCATGTGCACCATCGGGCCGCGCCGCTTCGTGCCCTTCCTGCAGGCCTTCCGCGAGCGCCATCCGAAGGTCAAGCTGATCGTGCAGGACGGCTCCAACACGCTCCTGCAGGAGCGCCTGGCACAAGGCGAGATAGACGTCGCGGTCTACGGTCAACCCGAGGAGATCGACGACCGATTCCATTCCCGCCGCCTCTACGACGAGCGTTTCGTGATCGGCATCGGACCGGGCCATCCCTTCGACAAGCAGAACGCGGTGAAGGTTCGGGATCTGCACGACCAGGCCTACGTCAACCGCTTGCAATGCGAGTTTTTCGGCCACGCCGGCCGCGTGTTCCGCGAACATGGCGGCAAGCCGCGCATCGTCTTCCGCTCCGATCGCGACGACTGGGTGCAAAGCATGGCGATGGCGGGCCTCGGCTTCACCTTCATTCCGGAATATGCCGTAACCATGCCGGGCCTGCGCGTACGGCCGCTCATTGAACCGGAGATCGTGCGCACCATCCAGGTCGTCACCGTGCGCGGCCGGCCGCATGTTCCCGCGGTCGGCGCTTTCGTGCGGGAAATCCTGGCCTTCCCCTGGGCCAACGTCAGCTCGTAACCGGAGAACGTCCTTCATGGTCAAGCGTTTGAGTGACATGCCGGAAGCCGAAGCGCGCCATCTCGCCCGTATCGAGTGCCCGACCTACGACGACACACCCCTGCTCCCCGGCAAGCCGCTCGGTGAGCGGCGCGTGGTCTTGATCTCGACCGCCGGCCTGCACAAGCGCGGCGACCGACCCTTCCAGCCGGGCGACGGCAGCTATCGGGTCATTCCGGCGGAGACGCCGGCGGGCGAGCTGGTGATGAGCCACATCTCGGTCAATTTCGACCGCACGGGCTTTCAGCAGGATCTGAATGTCGCCTTCCCGATCGACCGGCTGCGGGAACTCGTGGCCGACGGCGTCGTGGGCTCCATGGCATCGGTCCATTATTCCTTCATGGGCGCCTTTCCCCCCGAGGCGGCGGCGCCACACGCCAAGCACCTTGCGGGGCTGCTGAAGAACGACAAGGTCGACGCCGCCCTGCTTGTTCCGGTTTGACCCGCCTGCACGCGCGCCGTGGGCGCGCTGGGCCACTTCCTGGAGCGCGAGGGCATTCCCACCGTGGGCATCAGTCTGGTGCGCGAGCATACCGAGACCGTTCGCCCGCCACGCGCGCTGTGGGTGACGTTCGAACTGGGCCGGCCGTTCGGCATTCCCGATGAGCCGGCGTTTCAGCGCCGCGTGGCGCATGCCGCGCTGGATCTGCTGGAACGTACCGACGGACCGTTGATCGCCGACTATCCCGAACACGTCGCCGAGGAAGCCGACTTTACGGGCTGGGCCTGCCCGATCAGCCTGGCGCCTCTGCCGACCGATACGCTCACCGCGGAAATCGAACGGCTCGCCGTCTGGTACGATCGCGCGGTCGCCGCACTCGGCCGCACCACCGTGGGCGTCTCGGGTCTCGACATGCCGGCGGCTGGCCGGCTGATCGCCGTGGCGGTCGATGGGCCGCTGCCGGCGGCGCAACCGCTCAAGCAGGCCATCGACGATCTCAAGGCCTACTACCTCGAGGCTGCGTCGGCGTTTCCCGATCCGGGCTCGTCGCGGACCCGCAAAGCCTGGCTGTGGGACGAGACGCTTCTGGCGAGGTCGTTGCTGGCCTTGCAGCCGAAGCTGTCGGCCAGCGCCGATCCCCAGCACAAAATCCTGGGCAACCTGACGATGATCCCGGCGACAGAGAGGCATCGGCTGCCCAAGGCCTGAGGCCGGGCCATCGCGCCGAACCATCGCGGCGGCTATCGAATCAATTCCAAGTCGGCATTTCTGTTTCCCTCGTGGGACTCCGATGCTGGTGCCATCGCCGCGGCCACTCTGGTCGCGGAGCACACCAGAGGGAGATATCCATGTTCACCCGAACGATCGTTGCTTCAGCCCTGCTTGCGGGCTTCACTTTCGCAGGCTCCGCCGTCGCCGGCGAATGCCCGGCCGACAAGGTCAAGGCCGACGCCGTCAAGCCCGTCACCTACGGCCCCAAGGGCGTCACCGACAATGTCCTGTCGATGATCGACCTCGGCGGCGAGAAGATCGCGCTCAAGGATCACATGATGCGCGTGCGCAAGCTCGAGGTTCAGCCGGGCGGCATCGTTCCCTGGCACAGCCATGCCGATCGGCCGGCGCTGATCTACATCGTGTCGGGCGAGATCGTCGAGAACCGCAGCAACTGCGCCGTGCCGGTCGTGCACAAGGCGGGCGAGGTCGCGCGCGAGACGCACGCCACGGCGCATTGGTGGCAGAACAACGGCAAGGCCACCGTGGTCCTGCTGTCGTTCGATATCGCGACCGACCCCAACGACCATCACATGTAGGGCTGTCGCGTCATGTCGAATGTCCTGCGCGCGTTCACGATCGGCCTTACGGCCTTTCTGACCGTGGTCGATCTGTTCGCGACGCAGGCCATTCTGCCGGCGCTCACCTCCGCTTACGGCGTGACGCCCGCGGCCATGGGTTTCGCCGTCAATGCCAGCACCATCGGCATGGCGGCCGGCAGCCTGTCGGTCGCCCTGTTCGGACGTTCGCTCGACCGGCGCCGCGGGATCCTGTTCAGCCTGCTGCTGCTGGCGGTGCCGACGGCACTGCTCGCCACCATGCCCAACCTCATGGTCTTCACGGCATTGCGGGTGATTCAAGGCGTCTGCATGTCGACGGCCTTTGCCCTCACGTTGGCCTATCTCGGCGAGCATACGAGCGCCGCCGACACCGCCGGCGCCTTCGCCGCCTACATCACCGGCAACGTCGCTTCCAACCTGTTCGGCCGCCTGCTGGCGGCGGGCGTTGTCGATCATCTCGGCCTTGCCGCCAACTTCCATGTCTTCGCCCTCCTCAACCTGTCAGGTGCGCTGCTGGTGTGGCTCAGCGTCGAACGCACCCCACCGATGCCGGCAGTCGACATGAGCCGGGCAGCGCCGCTGGCGAGCCTGCTTGCCCATCTCGCCAACCCGGCGCTTCGTGCGGCCTTCGCCATCGGCTTTCTGATCCTGTTCGCCTTCATCGGCACCTTCACCTACGTGAACTTCGTCCTGGTGGGGCCGCCTTTCTCGATCGGCATGATGATGCTGGGCACGGTCTATTTCGTGTTCCTGCCCTCGGTGATCACCACGCCGCTCGCCGGCCGCGTCGCCGCCCGCCGCGGGACCCGGTTAACCATCTGGGGTGCCTTCGCCATGGCACTCGCAGGCCTGCCGCTGGTGCTCTCCGGAAATTTCGGGGCGTTGCTGGCCGGGTTGGGGTTGATCGCCGTCGGCACTTTTTTCGCCCAGGCGACGGCCACGGGCTTCGTCGGCCGTGCCGCAACGGTCGATCGCGGCTCGGCGAGCGGCCTCTATCTCGCCAGCTATTTCCTGGGCGGCCTCGCCGGCAGCGCCGTGCTGGGCCAGATCTTCGATCGCCTGGGCTGGACGGCCTGCGTCATCGGCATCGGCGCCTCGATGGTGCTGGGCATGCTGCTGGCCTTCCGGCTCGAGATTCGCCCTCTCGTCTGCCCCTCGCCCGCTTCGGCGTCCTAGCAAGGAACCACGACCATGAATGCTTCGTCTGCCGTGGCCGCTCCCGTGAAGGAGCGCTCGATCAAGGAACAGGTGGTCCTGGTCCTCCAGGGCGGCGGTGCCCTCGGCGCCTACCAGGCCGGCGTCTACCAGGCGCTCATGGAAGGCGGCATCGAGCCGGATTGGGTGATCGGTACCTCGATCGGGGCGATCAATGGCGCCCTGATCGCCGGCAACCCGTCGGAGAATCGCATCGCGCGCCTGCAGGAGTTCTGGGAGAGCGTAAGCAAGAAGAGCCCCCTCGACCGGTTCTGGCCGTCGGCGCTCTTCGGCAACTCCCTGGCCAACATGTCGACGATCATGTCGGGCATTCCGGGCTTCTTCGCGCCCAATCCGCAAGCCGCGTGGGGTCCGAACTTTCCGCTCGGGATCGAGCGGGCGGCCTACTACACGACCGACCCCCTCAAGGCGACGCTCGAGCGCCTGGTCGATTTCGACTATCTGAACCAACGGCAGGTGAGGCTGTCGGTCGGTGCCGTGAACGTGCGCACGAGCGAAATGCGCTATTTCGATTCTGCCGCGATGCCGCTGGCGCCTCCGCATGTCATGGCATCCGGAGCGCTACCGCCGGCCTTTCCCGCCGTCACGATCGACGGCGAGTCCTACTGGGACGGCGGCATCTATTCCAACACGCCGATCGAGGTCGTGCTCGACGACGTTCCGCGCCGCAATTCGCTGATCTTCTCCGTCAATGTGTGGCAGCCCGCCGGCGCGCACCCGACGACGCTGCAGCAGGTGATGGCGCGCCAGAAGGACATCCAGTTCGCCAGCCGCGGCAAGAGCCACGTCGCTCGCCAGGCCCAGATTCACCGCCTGCGCCACGTCGTGCGCGAACTCGCCCGCCGCCTGCCGACGGATCAGCACCTCGACCCCGTCGTGCAGGACCTCGCGGAATACGGCTGCGGCACGCTCATGCACCTCGTGCGGCTGCTGTCACCTCGGCTCGACGACGAGGACCACACCAAGGACATCGACTTCACGCGCGCCGGCATCGAGCGCCGCTGGAAGGCCGGCCACGATCATGCGCGCAAGGTTCTCGCGGACAGGCCCTGGGAAGGCACGGTCGACATGCTGGCCGGCATCGTGATCCACGAAGCGGACGAGTGATGTCGCGGGAATCGTGACTCCTACGCAGTGATGCGCAAGGCCTGGCTGTGGGACGAGACGTTGTTCGGCAAGGCGCTGCTCGAGCTGCAACCGAGACTCGCCGCAAGAGCGGACCCGCAGCACACGACCCTCGCCAACCTGACCTCGATCCCGGCAAGCGAGAGACTCCGGCTGGCGAAGAGCTAGAGCAAGTTCCCTGAAACGCGAGTCGGATGGGATTCCCAAGTTCGGCGAAGCGTGATTCGCTGCCTCCGTTGTATCGGAGGGTTCGATGGGCAAGTCCTACAGTCAGGATTTACGCGAGCGGGTGGTTGCGGCGATCGAAGGCGGGATGTCGACAGGTCAGGCAGCGGCGCTCTTTTCGATCGGCAAAGCGACGGCTGGGACATGGGCTCGGCTGAAGCGGTCGCAGGGCAACGTTTTGCCGGCCAGACAGGGCAAGCCGAAGGGCTCGGTGCTCGATGCCCACGCCGACTTGATCCTCGGCGCCATCGAGGAGAGAC
>JAQSDW010000191.1 GCA_029946105.1 Reyranella sp.
TGAGCCCCAGGTCGGCTGTGCAACCCCAAGGTGCCAAGGATCAGAGGCCCCCCCCGGGCCGTGCCGTGCGCTTCGCGGGCTCATCGGCAGTTTTCCGGTTGTGGTTTCTTGGTCTCGCCACGGCCATCGATAAACCGACATCTGACACGACCGCGTACAGGCGGCCCTCGGCGGAGATGTACGGTAAAGCCAAACCCAGAGTCGTCGATCTCATCTCGGCCGGTTGACTGACGCACAGCGCCTGCGTCCTCGACATCGGTCTCGACTTGCGAGGTCTCGGCTGTGACCACCGGGTTGACTCAGTGCGACATCCGGCGGAACAATTGCGATGGTCGTTGCTGGTGTAGTTGCGTAGCGTGATCGTGCGTACGGCGGACAAGGTTCGCCGGCCAAATCAAGAATAAACTGGTTCTGGGAGGCTGGGCGTCCGCGCCCCTAATCGCCCGCTGCGCGCGACACCTGTCGTCGTGCGCCGGCCGTGAGTGCCCCCTTGCGAACGTTGAGGGGGCCGAATGGCGGATTCGACGAGTTCGGAGCACAGTGGCAGCTTGTTGCTGACGATCGATCGCCAGCTCGGGCGGCTGGAAAACCTGTTCAACGACATAGGCGGCGTCTTCATCTTCGCGCTGATGTGGCTCACCATGGCCGAGGTGCTGGGCCGGCGGCTGTTCAACGCGCCGGTGCCGGGAGCGATCGACTATATCGAGGTCGGCATGGCGGCTTTCGCCTTCATGGGCGCGGCCTATTGCCAGCGACTGGGCGGGCATGTCCGCATGGACCTGTTGGTGACCAACCTCCGGGGCCGAATCTTGTGGTTCGTCGAGGCGCTGGCGATACTGGTGGCCGTCGTCTACATCGCCATCATCATCTGGGCCAGCGCCCAGGATGCCTGGCGCTCCTTCGATCTCGGCGACGAGACGCTCGACGCCCATGTCCCGGTGTGGCCGTCCAAGTTGATTGTGCCCGTTGCCATGGCGCTGCTCGAGCTGCGGCTGCTGGTGAACTTGTGGGGCTACCTGCGGCTGCTTGTGCTGCCCAATGCCGATCCCTGGGCGGTACCCAGGATCATGCATGTCGAGGACGTCGCCCAGGAGCAGATCCGCGACGTGCTGGGCAAGATCGATATCAAGACCGACAGGGACTCCGGTCCCACCGCTGGCCGGTGAGGGAAGTTTCATGGATCCGTTGACGGCCGGTCTCGTCGCCTGCGGCGGCGTCATTCTCTTCACGTTGCTCGGCGTGCGCATCGCCTTTGCCGCTGGCATCACCGGCGTGCTCGGCTTGATCGCCGTGCGCGGCTGGGGCCCCGGCACCGGCCTGTCGGGCCTGCTCGCCTACCAGGAAGCCACGCACTACACGCTCTCGGTCCTGCCGATGTTTATCCTGATCGGCTATCTCGCCTTCCATGCCGGCCTGACCCAGGGTGCCTTCTACTGCGCCCGCTGCTGGTTCGGCGCGCTGCCGGGCGGGCTCGCGGTGGCGACCGTCTTCGCCGCGGCCGGCTTCGGGGCGGTGTCGGGTGCCAGCACGGCATCCGCGGCAGTCTTTGCCCGCGTCTCGATCCCCGAGATGTTGCGCTATGGCTACGACAAACGGCTGGCGGCGGCGACCGTGGCGGCCGGCGGTACGCTCGCCTCGCTAATCCCGCCCAGTGCCATCCTGGTTATCTACGGCATCATCGTCGAGCAGTCGGTCGGCGCATTGTTGCTCGCGGGCTTCATCCCCGGTGCGATCTCGGCGGTCAACTATGCGCTCATCATCATCATCTGGTGCAAGATCAACCCCAAGCTCGCAACCCCGCTGCCGTCGGTCGACTGGGCCGAGAAGTTCCGCTCGCTGCGCCAGACCTGGGGCATCCTGGCGGTGATCGGCGTCATCCTGGGCGGCCTCTACACCGGCTGGATGACCCCGACCGAAGTCGGCGGCGCCGGCGCCTTCATCATGTTCTGTCTCGCGATCGCGCACGGTGCCAAGTGGCGCACGATCTGGGAGGCGGTACGCGAGACCTCGAAGCTCAGCGTGATGATTTTCACCATTGTCTGGAGCATCCTGATCCTGGTCCGCTTCCTCGGTTTCACCGGAGTGCCCTCGACTATTTCGGAATGGATCGGCGGGTTGCACGTCCCGCGGCTCGGCATATTGCTGATGATTCTGGCGCTCTATTTCGTGCTCGGCATGTTCCTCGACGGTATCGGCATGCTGTTGCTCACCTTGCCGGTGGTGTTCCCGATCATCCTTAAGCTGGGCTATGACCCGATCTGGTTTGGCATCATCATCGTCAAAATGGTCGAGATCGGCCTGGTGACACCGCCGGTTGGGCTCAACTGCTTCGTGGTCAATGGCGTCAGACCCGACATCCCGCTGTCGACGGTGTTCGCCGGCGTATGGCCGTTCGTGGTCGCCGACTGCCTCACCATCGCGCTGCTGATCGCCTACCCCGAGATCGCCACTTTCCTGCCGAACAACATGGGCAACGGCGGCGGATGACGGATCGTTCGAACTTGCAACCCAGGAGGCTGAAATGGCTTGGACCAAGGTGAAATCGACCGCGCTGGTGGCGTTGGCCGCACTCCTCTTCACGCCCGGGGCGGAGGCACAGGACAAGATCGTTTGGGACATCGCGATCTACGGACCGCCGCGCGAGATCACGGCGCCGATCGAGTACTTCGCCAAGTACGTCGACGAGAAGACCGGCGGCAAGTTCACACTGAAACTGCACTACAGCGAATCGATTGCGCCGGCCAAGTCGGTCCTCGACTCGCTCAAGATCGAGGCGATCCAGGGCGGCCTGGTGGCGTTCGGCTACACACCGGGCAAGGTGCCGCTGCATCTGGCGCTCGACCTGCCCTACTTGCCGATCCCCGACCTCGACGCCTTCGAGAAGGTCCAAGAGGCGTTCTATGCCTGGGAGCCGGCGAAGAAGGAACTGGCCCGCTTCAACGGCGTCGCGCTGTTCGTCGCCCTGTTGCCGCAGTATGAATTCATGGGCAGCGGCAAGGCGCCCAAGACGCTCGACGACTGGAAGGGCATGCGCGTGCGTGCGCTCGGGCCGGGCGGCGACGCGATGCGAACCCTAGGAGCCGTGCCGACCTCAGTGCCGGCGCCCGAGGTTTATACCGCGCTCGAGCGCGGCACTTTCCAGGCCTCGTCCTTCCCGTTCTCCTATTCCTTCGCCTCTTACAAGCTCTACGAGGTCTCGAAGTGGTACACGATGGGCATGCATTTCGGCATCGTGAACAATGCCTGGGTGTTCTCCAAGACCGCCTACGACAAGCTGCCGGCCGACTACAAGATGCTGTTCGATACGGCGCGTCCTGAATTCTACAAGATCGCCAAGGAGGTCTATCGCAAGGCCGACGAGCGCAACATTCCGATGTTCGACAAGACCCTGGAACGCATCACTTTCACGCCCGAGACTCTGGCGCCGTTCATCGCCAAGGCCGGCAAGCCGGTGTGGGACAAGTGGGTGGCCGACGGCAAGACCAAGGGACTGCCGGCGCAGGAGGCATTGGACATGGTCCTGAAGTCGGCGAAGGCGGCAACCGCGAAGTAGGCGCCTCGGAGGAGACCGTAGGCGCGAAACCCGGGTGTAGGCGCGGGGCGCCGACACGTGCCGCGCGCGGACGTGGGTCATTTCGTCAAGATCGCGGTCGAGGTCGATTCCCTCAATCAGTTCGAAGAGGCGCATTCTGAACGCGGCGAGGCCGTGCTGCTCGACAACATGGGCCCAGCAATGCTGACCGAGGCGGTGCGTCGCATCGACGGCCGCGCCGTCGCCGAAACCTCCCGCGGTGACGACGTCTACGACCGTCCCAACCCTACGCTGACGCCGGTCCTGGTCGCAGTCCTGCGATCAGCCGCAGGATTTCCTCGAACAGTTGCTTGGGTACCGCGCTTCGGTCAGGGACCAGTGCCTACCTCTCTCCCAACAACCGTCAGCCGAACACGACCTTGGCCTGCTTCGGCCACGGCAGCCTGGCAGCCGGGATCAGATCTTTGAGTGAGAGCGATGAGTTCCAGTTCCAGCGAGGCTCGGCCACGAAGCCGGAAGCAGAGAAGGGACACGAGAGCGGAGAGAACCGTGATCATGCCGATGACGCTGTGGCGGTGGCGCGGTAATCGCTGGGCATTCTCTGCATTCTGTAGTCTTGAACAGCCACAACGTTGAGCGCATCGTTCCGCCCATCCTTCTGATCCCATCAATGGACGGCCTCAGTGCCGATCTCGAAGAGAGGCGTGGACCCTGCGACTGACGTCAACACCGGACCGATGGAGAACTCTGAAAGCGCTTGATACCTAACCAAATCCGGAACGCGGACGTCTTGCGCTCCGCGATCGTCAACGTGACAATACCAACGTAGCCGACGTTGTTGATCCCGGTGGCTACCACTCTGTCAAAGGCACCGCTACGCTGGGATGTTGTGACAATGCCAAAGGAAACCACATGGCCTTTAATCTGCATGAGGCGTCGGTTGTCATCGACGGACTAATCATCTCCGATTTTGGGCGTTCGGTCTTCGAGGATATGCGGAAGGGCGGGCTGACCGCGGCCAACTGCACCTGCTGCGTCTGGGAGGGTTTTACCGGGACGATGCGCAATGTGATGCGCTGGAAGGCCTGGTTCCGCGAGCACGGTGACATCCTGAAGCAGGTCTACACTACCGCCGACATTTTGAAGGCCAAGGAAGAAGGCAAGACCGGCATCATCCTCGGCTGGCAAAACATCACGGGGATTGAGGACCAGATCGGCTATCTCGGCCTGTTCAAGGAACTTGGCGTCGGCATCATCCAGATCGCCTACAACACACAGAACTTGGTCGGCACAGGCTGCTATGAGACCCGCGACGGCGGCCTTTCCGATTTCGGTCGCGAGGTGGTCGCCGAGATGAATCGCCTTGGCATCCTCTGCGATCTCTCCCATGTCGGCGCCAAGACCAGCGAGGACGTCATCGTCACCTCCAAACAGCCGGTGGCCTATTCGCATTGCCTGCCGGCCGGGCTGAAAGAACATCCACGTAACAAGAGCGATGCGCAGCTTAAATTCATAGTCGATCACGGCGGCTTTGTCGGCGTCACCATGTTCCCGCCGTTCCTGAAACGCGGTCCTGCCGCCAATGTCGATGATTATGTCGAGGCGATCGAATACGTCATCAACATCTGCGGCGAGGGCAATGTCGGCATCGGCACCGACTTCACGCAGGGCTATGGCCGGGAATTTTTCGACTGGATCACCCACGACAAGGGTTACGCCCGCCGCCTGACCAGTTTCGGCGACGTCATCAATCCCGAAGGACTTCGCACCATCGGCGAATGGCCGAATCTGACCGCGGCGATGGAGAAGCGCGGCTGGAGCGCCTCGCGCATCGAGGCCGTCATCGGCAAGAACTGGTTCAATCTGCTTCGCACCGTCTGGGGAGCCTGAATCATGGGCAGACCGCAGATCGATATCCAGGTCGATGACACAACCGGACGCTGGTCGGTCGATGGGCTGCCGATGATCCTGATGCCGCAGCATTTCTACCTCAACAACCACTATGCCGTGGAAGCAGCGCTGGGGGCGGCGAAGCTGGAAGAGATATTGCGGCCTGCCGGGTATCGCTCGGCCTATTTCTGGTGCGAGAAGGAAGCCGCGCATCACGGCATGAGCGGCATCGATGTGTTCCATCATTACATGCGGCGGATCACGCAGCGCGGCTGGGGTCAGTTCGAGGTGCTCGACGTGACGCCGCAGGCCGGCACCGCGCATGTGCGGCTGCGCAATTCCGCCATGGTGGACGAGGCGCATCGCAACAGCGGCCGCAAGGTTTGCTACATGTTCGCGGCCTGGCTCGAAGGCTCACTTGAATATGTCGCGGCGGGTGCCGGCCGTAAGCAGAGTCTCACGGCTCGCGAGGTCCATTGCCAGGCCGAAGGCACCCACGACCACTGCCTGTTCGAGGTCATGCCGGCATAGTGCCGGATGTCGCTTGTGTCCTGTCCGCGCAGCTGTTGCATCCTCGCCGAACCGCCGGTGAGGCGACAGCATGGCCCCTCATGGTGAGAGCCGCTCCGATGCAAAGCTATTCCGCGTTTTCGTTGTTCAGGCAGGCGCTCGGCGGTCATGCCGGATGGCAGCGGCAATGGCGCTCGCCGCAGCCCAGGACGGAATATGACGTCGTCATCGTCGGCGCCGGTGGCCACGGGCTCGCTACCGCATATTATCTCGCCAAGGAGCACGGCATCACCAATGTCGCGGTGCTGGAGAAGGGCTGGCTCGGCGGCGGCAATACCGGGCGTAACACCACGATCATTCGTTCCAATTATCTGTTCGATGAAAGTGCGGCGCTTTACGAACATGCGCTGAAGCTGTGGGAAGGCCTGTCACAGGATCTCAACTACAACGTGATGTATTCGCCGCGCGGTGTTTTGATGCTGGCACATAACACTCACGATGTGCAGAGCTTCAAGCGCCATGTACACGCCAACCGCCTCAACGGCATCGACAATGAATGGCTAAACGCGGAGGAGTGCAAGGCATTCTGTCCGCCGCTGAATGTCGGCGGCGCGATGCGCTATCCGATCCTCGGCGGCGCCCTGCAGCGACGCGGCGGCACCGCGCGCCATGACGCGGTGGCCTGGGGCTATGCCCGCGCCGCCGACGCCCGCGGCGTCGATATCATCGAGAATTGCGAGGTTACCGGCATTCGCCGCACCGTGAATGGCGCTGTCGAAGGTGTTGAAACCTCGCGCGGCTTCATCCGCGCCAGGAAGGTCGGGGTCGTTGCCGCGGGCCACACCAGCGTCGTGCTGGGCATGGCCGGCGTCCGCCTGCCGCTGGAGAGCTATCCGCTGCAGGCGCTGGTCTCGGAGCCGGTGAAGCCGGCGTTTCCCTGTGTGGTGATGTCCAATACCATCCATGCCTACATCTCGCAGTCGGACAAGGGCGAGATGGTGATTGGTGCCGGCACCGATGCCTACACTTCCTATTCGCAGCGCGGCGCGCTGCATATCGCCAACCACACGCTGGATGCGATCTGCGAACTGGTGCCGATGTTTCGCCGGCTGCGCATGCTGCGCAACTGGGGCGGCATCGTCGATGTGACACCGGATCGTTCGCCGATCATCGCCAGGACGCCGGTCCCTGGCCTCTATGTGAATTGCGGCTGGGGCACCGGCGGATTCAAGGCGACGCCGGGCTCCGGCAACGTGTTCGCCTGGACTATCGCCAGGGACGAGCCACACCGGATCAACGCGCCCTTCACCATCGAGCGGTTCCGCGACGGCATTCTCATCGACGAGAGTGCCGCTGCCGCCGTCGCCCACTGAGCGCAGGACTTCGCGATCATGCTTCTCATCCCCTGTCCTCATTGCGGTCCGCGCGCCGAGCTGGAATTCAGCTATGGCGGTGAGGCGCATATCGCGCGCCCCGTCGATCCCGCGAGCATCGACGACGACTCCTGGGTGACCTTTCTCTATGAGCGTTCCAACCCGCGGGGTGTCCACGCCGAGCGCTGGCGGCATCTGCATGGCTGCGGCCGGTTCTTCAACGTGCTGCGGGACACCGTCAGCGACACCATCGCGGCGAGCTATCCCGCGGGGCAACCGCGGCCCGCGCTGTCGCCCGATGGCAAGGGGACCAAGCGGTGAGCGGCCGTTTCCGCGCTCCCTCGGGAGGCCGCGTCGATCGCGCCAAGCCCGTGCGCTTCAGCTTCGATGGCCAGAGCTACCAGGGTGTTGCCGGCGATACACTGGCCTCGGCGTTGCTCGCCAACGGCGTTCATCTGGTCGGGCGTTCGTTCAAATATCATCGTCCGCGCGGCATCGTCACCGCCGGCTCCGATGAGCCCAACGCCCTGGTCGGGGTCGGCGCCGATGATGCGCATTATACGCCGAACATGCGCGCGACGCAGATCGAGATCTATGAAGGGCTGGTCGCGGAAAGCCAGAACCGTTGGCCGTCGCTGCGGTTCGACGTCGGCGCCATCAATGAGGCGTTCGCACCGTTCCTGAGCGCGGGGTTCTACTACAAGACCTTCATGTGGCCGCCCGCCGCATGGAAGAGAATATATGAACCGCTGATCCGCCGTGCCGCCGGTCTCGGCCGCGCGCCGGCAAAGCCGGACCCCGATCGTTACACCCAGGTCTATGCGCATTGCGACGTGCTGGTCATCGGTGCCGGCCCCGCGGGTATGGCGGCGGCCCTTGCCGCCTCGGCAACCGGCGCCAGGGTTTTCCTCTGCGACGAGCAGGCCGAGATGGGCGGCTCGCTGTTGTCCGAGAAAACCGCGATGATCGAAGGCCAGTCGGCCGGTGACTGGACGGCCGGGGCGCTCGCCGGTCTCGCCGCGCGCGCCAACGTCACGCTGATGCCGCGCACCACGGCGTTCGGCTGGTATCCGCACAACTTCCTTGGGCTTTGCGAGCGCATCACGGATCATCTCGCCGGGGCTGATCCGAAATTGCCGCGCGAGCGGCTGTGGCAGGTTCGCGCCACTGAGGTCGTGCTGGCGACCGGCGCGCTGGAGCGGCCGCTGGTATTTCCGGACAATGATCGGCCGGGCATCATGATGGCGGAAGCCGCGCGGATTTATGCCAATCGCTTCGGTGTCCTGCCGGGGAACACGGCGGTGATCTTCACGGCTTGCGACAGCGCCTATCGTGCCGCACTCGATCTCAAATCGGCCGGGGTCGCCGTTGCGGCCATCGCCGATCTGCGCGCGGCGCCAGGCGGCGTGTGGGTGGATCGCGCCCGAGCCGCCGGTATGGAGGTTCGTGAGGCGACGGTGGTAACCGGCACCACCGGTCGCTTGCGCATCGACTCTGTCAACCTTGGCAAACTCGGCCCGGATGGGCGCGTAAGTGCATCCGAAACCATCGCCTGCGATCTACTGCTGACGTCCGGCGGGTTCACGCCGAGCGTCCATCTGTTTTCGCAGTCCCGCGGAAAACTCGTCTATGATGAGGCGCTGCGGGCCTTCCTGCCCGGTACGTCGGTCGAGCGCGAGCGATCGGTCGGCGCCTGTCGCGGCATCTTCGATCTCGAAGCCGTCCTGAATGACGGCACGGCTGGCGGAAGCGGTGCGGCTGAGGCCGTGGGTTTTGCCGGCGCTGCCGGCCGCGCCTTCGCGGTCGACGGCGACAGCGTCGGCTCGGACGGTTTCATTGGCGTGACGCCGCATGGCGGTGATCCCTCAAGGACGCGAGCCTGGATCGATTTTCAGAACGACGTTACCGAGAACGACGTCAAGCTCGCGATTCGCGAAGGCTTTCGCTCGATCGAACACGTCAAGCGCTACACCACCACTGGCATGGCGACCGATCAGGGCAAGACCTCGAACATGAACGCGCTCGGCCTGGTGTCGCAGACGCTGAAGAGGCCGTTGCCTCAGGTTGGCCTCACCACCTTCCGCCCTCCGTATACGCCGACGACATTTGGCGTCTTCGCCGGTCAATCGCGGGGCGATCTGTTCGATCCGGTGCGCAAGACTCCGGTCCATGACTGGGCAGTGGCGCAGGGTGCTGTTTTCGAGAATGTCAGCCTGTGGAAGCGCGCCCACTATTTCCCGAAACCTGGCGAAGACATGCATGCGGCGGTGGTGCGTGAATGTAGGGCGACACGACAGGCCGTCGGTATCTTCGATGCCACGACGCTCGGCAAGATCGAGGTGGTCGGGAAGGACGCTGCGGAGCTGATGAACCGCATCTACACGAACTCGTGGGCTACGCTTGAGCCGGGGAGGATTCGCTACGGTGTGATACTGGGCGAGAACGGCTTTGTGATGGACGATGGCGTTGTCGGCCGCATGGCGCCGGATCGCTTCCACATCACCACCACGACCGGCGGCGCATCGCGCGTCCTGACGATGATGGAAGACTACGTCCAGACCGAGTGGCCGAACCTCGATGTCTGGCTGACCTCGACCACAGAGGAATGGGCCGTCATCTCGGTGCAGGGTCCGCTGTCGCGGAAGGTTCTTGAGCCGCTTGTGGAAGGGATCGATCTTTCCCGCGCTTCGATGCCGCACATGAGTGTGCGCGAGGGCAAAATCTGCGGCGTGCCGACACGGTTGTTCCGGGTCTCCTTTACGGGCGAGCTCGGTTTCGAGGTCAACGTGCCCGCGGGCTATGGCCGGGCGGTGTGGGAAGCGATCGTTGCCGCCGGTCACGCTTACGGCATTACGCCCTACGGTACTGAAACCATGCATGTCCTGCGCGCCGAGAAGGGATTCATCGTCGTCGGCCAGGAAACCGATGGCACGGTGACCCCCGACGATTGCGGTCTCGGCTGGACTATCGGCAAGGCGAAGAAGGATTTCGTCGGCAAGCGCTCGCTGGCGCGACCGGCGATGATGGCGGGCGATCGCAAGCAGCTTGTCGGGCTTCTTACGGTCGATCCGAAGACCGTTCTGGAAGTAGGTGCGCAAGTTGTCGCCGATCCAAACCAGCCGATCCCGATGATCATGCTCGGCCACGTCACGTCGTCGTACTGGAGCGCGACGCTGAACCGCTCCATCGCGCTGGCACTGGTGCGCGGCGGACGTACACGCATCGGTACGCGCCTGTCGGTGCCGATGCCGGATGGACCGATCGCCGTCGAACTTGTGGAACCGATATTCTACGATCCGAAGGGAGCGCGGCTCGATGTCTGATCTCGCCATACGTGAAAATTCATTAGGCCGCCTTGCATCCGTCATACGGAACATTCCGTCGGCGACGCTCGCCGTGCTTCCCGATACCGCGAAGCTGCTGTTCCGCGGCCGTCCAGCGGCGGTCGACGTTGCGGGCCGGGCTTTCGGCGTCGCGATGCCGCAGGAAGCCTGCCGGTTTTCGGCGAGAGGCGGCCGTACCGCCTACTGGTGTGGTCCCGATGAGTGGCTGCTGCAGGCGGGTGGCGAAGCGTCCGCGGCTTTGTTTGCAAGCCTCGATGCGGCGCTGGCCGGTCAATCATATTCGCTGGTTGATGTTAGTCATCGTTCCGATGCCATTACCCTGTCTGGTCCCGAAGCTGCCTACATTCTCAATCATGGCTGCCCGCTCGACCTCTCGCTCCAGACTTTTCCGGTCGGCATGTGTACGCGCACGATCTTTGGCAAGGCGACGATCATGCTGTCGCGTCCGGCACCGGAACTTTTCCACATCGATGTGTGGCGGTCGTTTGCGAGCTATGTCTGGCAGTTGCTTGAGGAGGCCTGCGGAGAATTCGCTTGAGGGTTGAGCTCAAGTTCCAGTGACGCGCGGCCACGAAGCCGGAAAGAGAGGAGGGAAACGAGAGCGGAGAGAACCGTGATCGTGGCGTCGACGGTACGGTCGTGGCACCGTAATCCCTAGGTTTTCTCAGCAGCACGGAGTTTTGAGTACGGACAGCTTCCAGCCCTCTCCGTTCGCACGCTAACCCGGTTGCGCCTTCAGCTTCTCAACGTGCTCGGTCAGGTGACGGTGGAAATGGCTGATTGCCTGTTCGTAGTGGCCGAAGGTGAAATGGCTGTTGGCGCCCGAAGCGAGGCCGGCCTGGATGGCACGGGCCGCGGCGCGGTCTTCGGTGAGGCCGGCGTCCTGCACGAAGCCGGCATCGCGCCGGGCTTTATCGATGTCGAGCGGCTTGCCGTTCTTGATCCGGGGTGCGAGCTGGTAGACGACCCAATGCGTCCTAGTGGGCGACACCGGCTCAAGGATGACAAGCATCGCATGACTCGAGAGGAAGCTGACGTGGGTGTTGGGGAAGAGCTGGTGCACGTCGGTGAGGCGACCCTGGACCGCGGCGCTCCATTGCTCGCGCGGCAGCTGGCGCAGCTTCTCGATGCGGCGGAACGGAAAGACGATCCGCGAATTGCGGCCGTGCAGTTCGACGACGTTCAGGTTGTCGTAGCCGTAAGGGAAGAAGCTCTGATTGTGCAGGGCCTTGATGTGATAGCCCTCCATCGAAGTCTCGCCAATCAGCTTCCAGTTGGCTTCGTCGTCGAACTCAAGCTTGTTGAAGAGGACCCAGTCGGGCGGCAGGAGGTCCGGCACGTCGGGCAACGCGCCGTCGGAGAGCGGCTCCTGCTGGGTCACGAATACGAGGCCGCCCTTCTCGTGCACCTCGACCGGAACGAGCCCGTGCGCGTCCTTGTCGAGGCCCGGGAAGCCCTCCTCGCCGGGTACATGGCGCAGCGTGCCGTCGAGACCATAGGTCCAGGCATGATAGGGGCAGGCGAAGGCCCTAAGGCAGCCCTCGCCGTCCGCCAGCCTCATGCCGCGGTGACGGCAGGCATTGCGAAAGCCGCGCACGATGCCGTCAGTGCCGCGCACCACGAGCAGTGGCGTGCCGACTGATGTGCGCGTGATGTAGGAGCCGGGCTCAGGCAGGGCGGCCGACGGACAGAAGGCCATCGGCACGCGGCGCAGTACCTCCAGTTCGGCGGTGAAGCGTTCGGGCGAGGCATAGTTCGTGGCCGGCTCGCGCCATACCAGCGTGCCCTTGTCTGTCGATTTGCCGTCGACGTGGGACAGGATGCGATCGACCAAGTCTATATCGTCGAGGAGCGCGGTCACTTTAATCTTCCGGGTTGGTGGACTGCATCTAGCCGACATCCACCGGATGACCGGATTTCCGAGGCAAGATTGCAGCGCTTGACGGCCTGCTGCAAGGGCGAGCCTGCGGGGGTCAAAGTTCTTGATTCAAGTGATCGCGCTGTGTCGTCCCGGCATACTCCCGCCGGAAGCGGCCGCGCCTCTGTAGTTCCGGCACCACCAACTCAGCGAACTCCTCGATCGCGCCCGGCGAATAGATCGGCGAGATCATGAAGCCGTCACCGCCAACTTCGTCGAAATAGGCTTCGAGCTGATCGGCAACGTCGGCCGCCGTACCCGCCATCTGCGGCAGGCCGACGGCCTGGCCGTGGTTCTGCGCCACCTGACGAAGCGTCAGGAGCTCGCCGGTCATCGACCGGTAGCGCGTCTGCATACGCTGCAGTTTGGGCTCCGTGCGATGCGCCATCACGGTATCGAGCGGCAAGGTCGACAGATCGAAATCGAGATGGCCCGACAGGATCGCCAGGCCGCCCTCCAGCGGCACGAGAGCGTTGTGCTCGGCCTGTTTGGCCGCCGCTTCTGCGCGCGACGAGCCGATGATCGGCTGCACGCCGAACAGCATCTTGCAAGCCTGTGGCGGACGACCTGCTTCGATCACGCCGCGCTTGATGTCCTGGTACAGCGCCTTGGCGCCGGCTAGGTAGGGCTGGATGGCAAACACGGCATCGGCGTAGCGAGCGGCGAATTCGCGCCCCTTGCCGGACGTCCCAGCCTGCAGAATGGCGGGGCCGCTATGCGGCGAGCGGACGACATTCAACGGCCCGCGCGACTTGAAGAACCGGCCGACATGCTCGATGCGGTGGACCTTGTCCGGGTCGGCGAAGATGCCGGCAGCGCGGTCGAGGACGACGGCGTCCTCGTCCCAGCTCGCCCACAGCTTGCGACAGACCTCCATGAATTCGTCGGCGCGATCATAGCGCTCGTCGGTAGGCCTGATCTCTTCGCCGTAGTTGGCAGACTGATTGTGGTTGAGTGTCGTGACGACGTTCCACGCGGCGCGCCCGCGCGTCAGGTGGTCGAGCGTCGCCCACAGCCTGGCGGCGTGAAAGGGGTGCTGGTGGCTGACTGAATAGGTGGCGCCCAACCCGATGTGGGTGGTGGCCGCGGCCATGAAGGACAGCAGCGGGATGGGATCGTGCTCAGGCGCTTGGGTGGCGTTGCGGATGGCGGGCGCCAGAGAGCCCGTATAGGTGTCGGAGATGTAGTTGAGGTCGGCGAAGAAGACCATGTCGAATTTGGCGTTCTCGCAGACGCGGGCGATGTGCTGGTAGAGTTCGGGCTGCGTCCAGTCGTAGTCCGCCTGGGCGGTGCGCGGATGCCGCCACATCGCGACGCTGTGATAGGTCGGACCATGCACCAGGAATTGCGCGAGGTGCATCATGGGTTTCGGCACGGCGCGCTTCCTTCGGCAGACATTGACCAGATGACTGGCCTGCAGTGGAAATACTGCTACGCTGGATGACACAGTACAAGGGCGAGGCACGAGGCGGGTAGGCGAGAGAAAGTAGCGTTGTCTAGCTCTCTCCTTGGCATCTGTCGGAGGAAGAAGATGAACGTGTCCGCTGACAAGTCGGCCGCCACCCCCGCCCAAATTCTGCGCAACCAGATCCGGGCTGGCCACCATACGACGGTGACCACTGGTGTGGCGCCGGGCCATCTTCAGGCTAACCTGGTAATTCTCTCGGCCGACTGGGCTGAGGAGTTTGCCGCGTTCTGCGCGGCGAACCCTAAGCCCTGTCCGCTAATCGGACGCAGCGAGCCTGGCGATCCGACTTTGCCGATGCTGGGTTGTGATATCGACGTGCGTAGCGACCTTCCGCGCTATCGGGTGTTCCGCGACGGTTTGCAAGTGTCGGAGGAGATGGATATCACTGCACTATGGCGTGACGATCTGGTCGCTTTTGCCTTGGGATGCTCTTACTCGTTCGAGGCTGCGCTCATAGAGGCAGGCGTGCCGATCCGCCATATCGAGCAGGGCAAGAAAGTCTCCACCTACCGCACTGGGCTAGACACGGTGCCCGTCGGGAGATTTCATGGCCGCATGGTGGTGTCGATGCGCAATTTCACGGTACCCAACGCGATTCGCGCTATCGAAATTACCTCCCGATTCCCGAGGGTGCACGGCGCACCTATTCATTTCGGTGATCCCGCTGCGATCGGCATCGCCGATATCAATAAGCCCGAGTTCGGCGGCGAGCCTGATATCCGCCCCGGCGAGGTGCCACTGTTCTGGGCCTGTGGGGTGACACCGCAAACAGTGATCGAGGTCGCTAAGCCGCCCTTCTGCATCACCCACAAGGCAGGGCACATGATGGTCACCGATCGTTTGAACGAAGAGTTCCGCGAAGCTTGATTGAGGATAGCCGCTGGTGAGAGGCCAGCGGCTGGGACGCGAAGTTTGGCTGGGCTCCTGCGTTGCCACCATCGAGAAGCGGCGTGATGGTGCATTGGCTGGTCGAGTTTATTGACCGTACGGGACGCTTGCGGATCGGCTGGAAGGTGTGCGAATTGGCGCGCCCGGCTGAGCATTGACGATGGAATGAACCGGAATCGAATGCCGATGATGACAGCCGCCGCCTGCTTCGCCGCGCATGCCCTCGACACGCGCTTTGCCGACCTGGATGACGCCGTGGTGCAGCGTGCCAAGGTCTTCGTGCTCGACAGTCTGGGCGTCGGCATCGCTGGCTCCTCGACTGAGGGTGGCGAGGGGCTCTTGCGCGTGGCGTCCAGCTGGAGCGGCGCCCGGGGATTGGTCGCGGTGCCGGTGTGGGGCAGGTCGGCGCGCTTCGCCGCGCCGGTCGCCGCTTTCCTCAACGCCTGGCAGATGCACAACCAGGAATACGATTGCCTACGCGAGGGTGCGGTGGTGCATGCCCTGGCCACCGTACTGCCGGCCGCGCTGGCTGCGGCCGAACTGCGGGGCGGTGCTAGCGGTACCGAGATGATCACGGCCCTGGCGGTGGGCGTAGACATCGCCGCCGGCCTCGGCCTCGCCTCGCGTACCGGCTTTCGCTTCTTTAGACCCGCGACCGCCGGCGGTTTCGGCGCGGTGGCGGCGGCTGGCCGTCTGCTCGGCTTCGACCGGCTAACGCTGGAAGCAGCCTTCGCTTGGCAGCTCGCGCAAGCCAGCGGCACCATGCAGGCACACGTCGAAGGCAGTCCCATCCTGCCGGTGCAGGTCGCCTTCAACGCCCGCGCCGCGCTGCAATCCTGCGAACTGGCACCGCTGGGCTTCGCCGCGGCGCGCGCAGTGTTCGAGGGTCCTTTCGGCTATATGCCGCTGTTCGAGGGAGTTCACGACCTCGCTCCGGTGCTCGACAGCCTCGCCCACGCCGGACGTATGGCCGAGTTCAGCCACAAACCCTATCCCGCCGGGCGCGCCACTCATGGCGGCATCGAAGGCGTGATGACGCTGCGTGCCGAGCACGGCTTTGCCCCGGCCGATGTCGCCCGCATCGAAGTGATCGCGCCGCCGCTGATCGTGCGGCTGGTCGGTCGTCCGCCGCGGCCCGACGCAAGCGCCAGCTACGCCCGCCTCTGCATGGCCTACGCGGTCGCCAAGACGCTTCAGCATGGCGCACTCGATCTCGCCCACTTCCGTGGGGACGAATTGGTCGACCCGGAAACATACTCGCTGGCGGCGCGAGTCGTGACGCGCGACGACGGCAGTACCGATCCCAATGCGCTCGCGCCGCAGACCGTGGTGGTGCATTTGTGCGATGGCCGCGCGCTTCGTTGGCGGGCCGAGACGATGCTCGCCCATCCGGTACGCCCGCTGACTACGGCGCAGCATTTGGAAAAATTCCACCGCTGCCTCGCTTTCAGCGCCGAGCCACTGGCGCCCGGGGCAGCCGCGCGGCTGGTCGACACCGTGGACCGGCTGGAGGAGATGGCGGACGTCCGTGGGCTGTCCGTTTTGGCGGCGGGACCACGCTGATCGCGCGGCACATCGTCGTTCGCGCTCACTGGCGTAGTGCTGGCGCCTCCTCGCCTGGTTGAGAATGCTTTTGAGCCTGATCATGGCCTGTCCCTACCGAAAACCTTATCCACGTAGATTAGGAGGCGAGATCGGCTAGGCTCGGGGGTGATGATCGCGTTCCAGACATCCACTGGATGACCGGCATTCCGGGGCAAGATTGCAGCGCTTGACGCATTTATAATCGCGTTCGACTCGTGGCCGTATTTCGGCTCGAAAGCGGCCCCGAGCGTTGGACTGAGAAGTCGATAAAGCCATTGCAATTCAACAACATATCTCTGTCTCTATGTCTGCCTCAAAATCAGGTTTCCTCACGGAAGTGTTGGTTCGAGTCCGACCGGGGGCACCAATCCGCTTTCACAGCCTTTGTAAGTGACTGATGTCGTTGAAAATT
>JAQSDW010000192.1 GCA_029946105.1 Reyranella sp.
AGGCGCAGGCGCGCATGATCCGAGACGCACCGAAGCTCGACTATGCCAACCGCCCAGGCGACCAGATCTCGCCACTGTCGCTCGAACTGCGCTGAGGCCTCGTCGATCAACGTCAACGGCAATGTCACGTCGCCCGGTAGGTTGCGGCATCTCTGGTGGTCTGGTTGTCCCGCTGAAAACGCCATCTGCGCTAGATTAGCTGACAGGATCGGCTAGGCTGATGCGCGATGCTCGACTTCCTGAAACTGCTCGTCCACGTCCTGGCCTCGCCATTCAAGACGCGAGCACAACTGGAAGCCGAGATTGTCGTTCTACGGCATCAATTGAGCGTGCTGCGTCGACGAGCGCCGCCGAGCCGACGATTTGGAACTCGCCTGGCGTCGGTGGTGTTCTTTGTCCTCGCCTAGCTCGATGGATATTCGGCTGAGCACGATAGCCTTCTAAGGATCGAATGAAACAACGAATGATCACCGCACAATGGCCTGCGCCCAGCCAATGTAGATCGGGATCCCGAATAGTAGATTGAACGGAAACGTCACGCCGAGCGACAGAGTGAGAGGAAGCGCCGCGTTGGCTTCCGGAAGCGCGAGGCGCATGGCGGCCGGGACGGCGATATAAGAGGCAGAGGCCGCCAACGTGATCAGGACGGCAGTGCCGCCCGGCGAGAGGCCGACGAGTGGACTGAGAGCGGTAGCGCATGCGCCTCCGATCAGAGGCATGACAAGGGCAAAGATCACGGCGCCAATGGAAAGTGTGCTGGCGTCGTCGCGCAGGCCGCGGCCGGCGACCAACCCCATGTCGAGCAGGAACAGGCACAGGAAGCCGGCGAACGAGTCGACAAGGAACGGCTTCAGAAGGGCGAAGCCGCGATCCCCGGTCAGGATGCCTATGGCGAAGGAACCCAGCAGCATCACCACGGCACCGTTCAACAAGATCTCGCGCAGGAGTTCGTTGCGATCGCCGCCGACCTGGCCCCGCCGGGCGAGCACCAGTGCGCTCAGGATGGCCGGCGTCTCCATGGCAGCCGCCACCGCGATCATGTAACCCTCGAAGGAAACTCCCATCTGGTTCAGGACGCTCATTACGGCAACGAGAGTCACCGCCGAAATCGAGCCGTAGTGGGCGGAGACGGAGGCGGCATCCACGGCCGACAGGCGCGTTGCGGCCCGCAGGATCGCGTAAGCGAGGAAGGGAATACCGAACGAAAGGCCAATGCCCGCCGCGAGCGCAGCCGCAAGGGTGGTCGACAATCCGTGATGCGCCACTTCGACGCCGCCGCGGAAGCCGATCGACATCATCAGGTAGAGTGACAGAAGCTTGGCGACCGCGCCTGGAATGGAAAGGTCGGATCGCGCAAGGCTCAACCCCGCGCCAAGAACGAAGAACAGCACCATCGGCGAGAGCAGGTTCTGGCCGGCCAGGGAAAGGAATGACATTGGCAAACTCCAGGATCGAGACCCGGAGCAGCTACGGCATTACGGTTCGTTTTTTAAATTGATAGTATTGAGAGATATAATTGATATTATTGATCAATAAACATGGCGCGGCTGCACAACCTCGATGTCGACCTGCTGCGCGCATTCGTGAGCATCGCCGACCTCGGCAGCTTCACGAAGGCGGCCGATGCGCTACTGCGTCGCCAGTCGACGCTCAGCCTGCAGATCAAGCGACTCGAAGACGGGCTCGGCAGACGCCTTCTCGACCGCACGTCGCGTCGCGTTCGACTAACGGCGGCCGGCGACTCCTTTGTGGAACACGCACGGCAGATGCTCGAACTTAACGATCGGCTGGTCGCTAGTCTCGATGGGCCGGTCCTCGCGGGCAGGGTGCGGCTGGGAACGCCGGAAGACTTTGCCACCACGCATCTGCCCCAGGTCCTGGCCCGCTTTGCACAGGCCTATCCCGCCGTGCAGCTCGAGGTCACCTGCGACCTGACCCTGACCTTGATGGGCAGGTTCCGGCAGGGCGATTTCGATCTCGTTCTCGTGAAGCGCGAGCCAGAAAGATCGAACCGCGGCGTGCGCGTGTGGCGGGAGCCGCTGGTCTGGGTTTCAGGCCGAGAGCTCAACCTGCCCGACAATGGCCTGTTGCCGCTTGTCGTATCGCCGCCGCCCTGCGTCTATCGCAAGCGCGCCATCGATTCGCTGCGTCGTGCTCAAAGGGTTTGGCGGGTATCCTACAGTTGCGCCTCACTCGCAGGGCAACATGCTGCAGTGAAGGCAGGCTTGGGGATCACTGTGCTACCAAAGGACATGGTGCCGTCTGGCCTGACCGCGATCGAACGCCGCGCCGGCCTACCTGACTTGCACGACACCGAGATCGCACTACTCGCTGCTCGCAGCCTTTCGGCGCCCGGCCGTCGGCTACACGACCACATCGTGCGGTCACTTGAGAACGTCGGGCCAGTCTAGACCGGGGCACAACATAAGAATTCTGTCCCGAACACTTTCCCTTCGACAATAGTGCCTCAATCAAACCTGCTTTAGTAAGCGCCTGTCGTGGTTAAGGCGCGTCTGCAGTGGGCAAGGGCGAGAGTTCACGTGCGATCCGTGGGGCTAGCCGTTCCATTCAGCGCTTTGGCAGAGTCACTGTGCGTCCGCTCCATAGCGGAATGCACTATGAGGACTACCAGATTATTGTCTCCGGCATGCAAGCTTGCCGGGGTAGACTTTCCTGATGCTGACCGCCGAAGAGGCCGCGGACCTGATCGAAGCCATTGCGTCGCGCCAGGACCGTGCGGCGTTCGCGGGCCTATACCGGCATTTCGCCCCCCGCGTAAAAGCCTTCATCATGCGCGGTGGCACGGACGCAGAGGCCGCGCAGGAAGTGGCCCAGGAAGCCCTGATCATGGTGTGGCGGAAGGCCGCCAGCTTCAACCGTAGCAAGGCCTCGGCGGCCACCTGGATCTACACCATCGCCCGCAACAAGCGGATCGACCTGCTGCGCCGTAGCGCCCGGCCGATCGACACCGAGGATTGGCTAGTCGTCTATGCGCCGGAGGAAGAGGACGCCGATAAATCCGTTCTGGCGGGACAAACGTATACGCGGGTGAAGGAACTCATGGGCGGGCTGTCGGTCAACCAATTGGTGGTGATCCAGAAGGCGTTTTACGAAGACAAGACGCATACGGTCATCGCCAAGGAGCTGAAGCTGCCCCTGGGAACGGTGAAATCCCGCATTCGCCTGGCGCTCCTGCGCCTGCGGGAAGCATTGGAGAAAGACGAGACATGAGCCGCCATCCGGCCCCCGACGAGCTGCTGCTGGACTATGCCGCGGGCACCTTGCCAGAGGGGCCTGCGCTGGCAGTGGCGTTGCATGCGGCGCTGGATCCGGCTGCCCGGCAAGCGGTCGACCGGCTGAATGCCGTAGGCGGCGCGCTGATCGAGCGCGAGACCGAAGCCTCGCTGGATGATGCCGCCTTGGACCGGGCGATTGCACGGCTGGACCAGGTTGCCGTCGAGCCGCGAGCGACGCCCTCTGCACGGCGGCCAGGCTTCGAGTGGGCTCCGTCACCGCTGACCCCCCACCTCCGCGCCGGCATGGGCTGGCGCCGCATCCTGGGCAAGTTCGACGAGATCCGCCTCGATGTGCCGGGCGATGCCTATCGCGTGTCGCTGCTGCGGCTGGAGCCGGGACGCGGCCTGCCGGAACATAAGCATCCCGGCTACGAATATACGGTCTGCCTGCAGGGCGGCTATACCGACGCCACCGGCAGCTACGGTGTGGGCGACTTCGCTGTCGGCCCGGGCGACCAGAGGCACGAACCCATCGCCGACCCTGGCGATCCCTGCATCGCACTAATCGTGGTCGAGAAGCCGATTGTCCTGACCGGCCCGTGGGGTCGCTGGCTGAATCCACTCGTGAGCCGCGGCATTATCTGACGCGGAGATCCTCCCGGCTAGTCGCGACGTACAAGCGCCGTGAACTTTTCTTCAGGCGTCTTAGCCCGATCGTATTGCTGCCATCGGCGGTGTCCTTTGAGACCTCTAAGTCCGCCCGTCCCGACAGGAACAGCGATGGCCATTGCACCCAACAGTTTCCGTACCGGCCCCGACGAGCGCGGGCATTTCGGCATCTTCGGCGGCCGCTACGTCGCCGAGACGCTGATGCCGCTGATCCTCGAGCTGGAAAAGGCTTATAACGCCGCCAAGGCCGATCCGGCGTTCCAGAGCGAGCTCGACTATCTGCTGGAGCATTATGCCGGCCGGCCCAGCCCGCTCTATTTCGCCAAGCGCCTGACCGAGAAGCTGGGGGGCGCCAAAATCTACCTGAAGCGCGACGAGCTGAACCACACCGGCAGCCACAAGATCAACAACGTGCTGGGCCAGGTGCTGATGGCCAAGCGCATGGGCAAGACACGCGTCATTGCCGAAACCGGCGCCGGCCAGCATGGCGTGGCCACGGCCACGGCCTGCGCCCTGTTCGACATTCCCTGCGTCGTCTTCATGGGCTCGGTCGATGTCGAGCGCCAGTCGCCCAACGTCTTTCGCATGAAGATGCTGGGCGCCGAAGTGCGGCCGGTGACGGCGGGCTCCTCGACGCTGAAGGACGCGATGAACGAGGCGCTGCGCGACTGGGTGGCGACCTGCGAGAACACCTTCTACTGCATCGGCACCGTGGCGGGCCCGCATCCCTATCCGGCGATGGTGCGCGACTTCCAATGCGTCATCGGCAACGAGACGCGCCAGCAGATGATGAAGGCCGAGGGACGGTTGCCCGACACGCTGGTCGCCTGCATCGGCGGTGGCTCGAATGCCATGGGCCTGTTTCATCCTTTTCTCGACGATCCGGGTGTTCGCATCGTCGGCGTCGAGGCGGCGGGTCACGGCATCGAGACCGGCGAACATGCCGCGTCGCTAACACGCGGTCGCCCAGGCGTTCTACACGGCAACCGCACCTATCTGCTGCAAGACAAG
Source organism: Reyranella sp. (assembly GCA_029946105.1). Classification (GTDB taxonomy): domain Bacteria; phylum Pseudomonadota; class Alphaproteobacteria; order Reyranellales; family Reyranellaceae; genus Reyranella. Next base: position 4,917 of record JAQSDW010000192.1, read on the forward strand.
GAAGGTCAGATCACTGAGGCGCATTCGATCTCTGCCGGCCTCGACTATCCCGGTATCGGGCCCGAGCACTCGTGGCTCAAGGAAAACGGCCGCGTCGAATATGTCTCGGCCACCGACAACGAGGCGCTCGAGGCGTTCCAGGTTCTCTGCAAGCTCGAGGGCATCATTCCGGCACTTGAGCCGGCGCATGCGCTGGCGCATGTCATGAAGCTCGCGCCGACGCTGCCGAAGGATAATCTGCTGGTGATGAATCTCTGCGGCCGTGGCGACAAGGATGTCATTGCCGTCGCCGAACACATGGTTGAATCGACGCAACCGACTCGCAGCGGACACCGGTGTGTTTGCCGCGATAGGCGTGTGTAAGGCCGTTAGATTTCCAACAGGAGGCGAGATGATCGTCGTCGTTGTCTGTTCCGCCGCGGTGGCGCTGGCGCTGATCATGACGGTCGCGTGGGCCGTGCAGCTTCGGACGGGTCACTCCGGATGGATCGACACGATCTGGTCGTTCGCCGTGGGCGTTGTAGGCGCCGCTGCAGCTTTTGCCCCGATTGCAGGACAAGAGGGGTTGACGGCGCGGCAAATGCTGGTGGCCGCCTGCGGGCTCGCCTGGTCGGTGCGGCTCGGCCTTCATATTATGCAGCGCACGCGGCGAGGCGGCGACGACCCGCGCTACAAGGCCTTGCGTGACGAATGGGGTGCGAACTTTGTCTTCCGCCTGTTCCTCTTCCTGCAAGTCCAGGCGGCGGCGGCGCTCGTGCTGGTGATCTGCGTTCTCGCCGCCGCCCGCAACACTGCGCCGCTCGGCTGGGGCGATGCCCTTGGTCTCGCAATCCTGGCCGTTGCGGTTCTCGGCGAAGCAGCAGCCGACGCGCAGCTGGCCCGATTTGCAGGATCGCCCGACGCGAAGGGCTCGGTTTGCGAGATCGGCCTGTGGCGCTACTCGCGCCATCCCAACTATTTCTTCGAGTGGCTAGCGTGGCTTGCCTATCCCGTGATCGCGGTCGGTCTGCCTCCCGACAACCTCTTCGGACTGATCGCGCTCGCGGGCCCCGCGATGATCTACTGGCTGCTCGTCCATGTGTCGGGTATTCCGCCGCTCGAGGCGCACATGTTGAAGTCGCGTGGGGCGGCATTTGCGGACTACCAAAAGCGTGTCAGTGCGTTCTTCCCCGGTCCGCGTAATGCGTAGGATCGCCCAACGTCTTGCGGCCTATATCCACTCCGACGACCCCCTTGCAGCCGCCAGCAACCTGATCGCCGTTATTGTCGCGATCAATCAGCCGTTCTGGCCGCTCTCGATCCACTGGCTGGTCGGCAACGACCACGGCGCGTCCTATGTCACCCTTTTCTCGACGCCCTTCTTCCTGGCTGTGCCCGCCATCATGCGCCTGTCGTCGCTGGCCGGTCGTGCAATGCTGCCGCTGGTCGGCATTCTCAATACACTGGCAAGCGCCCAGGCCCTGGGCGCTGCGTCGGGAGTCGAGTTGTTCCTCTGCCCCTGCGCGATGATCGCCGGCATGTCGCTGCGCCAGTCCGAACGCTTCGTCATGCTGGGGATTGTCGGGCTGGCGCTGGCCGGGTTCGTGCTGTTACACGACAAAGCAGTCGCCGCGAGCACGCTGTTCTCACCGACTGAATATGCAAACTTCGTCTCGCTCAGCGTCTGGTCGGTGGCAGCCCTGATTGTGTTTGCGGCGTTGCGCTATTCCAGCGCGCTGGCCCAATCAGCCCAGCCGGCCAAACCTTGACGCGGCGAGATATCCTACCGTCGCCGCGCAGGCGGTCAGGAACGTGCCCCAGCCCATATCGACGATCGTCACTGTTGTAGACCAGGTCTTCAACGTCGCCTGATTGGTGAGATCGTAGGTAGCGTAGCAAAAGAAGCCGAGAAGCGCGCCCTTGACCGCCGCTCCGGACCAGTGCCCGGTCACGAGCGCTGGCTTGATGGCAAAGATCACGATGCCCATGACATAGAGCACGTAGAACAGGATCGCCGGGACAGGCCGGAACCCCTGCAACATGATGTCGCCCAGCAGCGGCCGATAAAGCACGTCCGCGGCCACGCTCAGCCAGACCGCATCCATGCCCAGCATTGTCACCGCCGCCGCAGCGTAAGCCGCCAACATCGTCTTCATTGAATGAACACCTCGGCTTCCAGCGTGACTGTCGGGCTTTAGACCTGCAATAGCGGCAAAAGATAGGCTGGTTTGGCACGAACCCTATAGCCTGCGGCGGACCCGCGCCGCCGGCCCGCAGTTGGTCGGTTGAACGGACATCCTGCCCAGCCACTTCGCGCTTCGCCAGCCATGCCTGCACGAAGGACTTCCTGGATTTCGTCCGAACCCGAGTGTGCGAGCCGGGGGGGCTATGCCGAGAACCACACCCGGCAATGATCCGCGCGCTCCCGTGCGCCGTATCACCGCAAGGAGTTCAATCATGCATCGTCTCATTTTCGCCCTGTTCCTGCTGGCAACAAGTTCGACCGCCGTTTGGGCCGCGGACGATTTCCCTTACCGCTCCTCGCTTTCCTTTGCAGCGGTTCGCAACGGCCAGACGATCGGCCATCACAGCCTAACATTCCAGAAGAACGGCGCGCAGCTCACAGTATCGACGGCGATCGACCTTGCTGTGAAATTTATGGGCGTTACTGCCTACCGCTATACGCACCGCGCGCAGGAAGTCTGGAGCGGCGAAACGTTCCAGGGACTCACGGCACAGACCGACGACGACGGCAAGAAATATGCGATTGAGATCCGGCGCGATGGAGCGGCCCTCGCGATCGAGCGCAACGGCCGGCCCGACGGGGCGGTCCGCACGACCCTGCCGCCACAGCTTCTGCCCTCGACCCATTGGAACGTCCGGCAGGTCCGCCAGTCGGCGCTGGTAAATACCCAGACCGGCATGGAAGTCCGTGTACAGGTTTCCGTGCAAGGCCGGGAGAAAATCAGGACGGCGACTGCCTCGATCGATGCAACGCGTTACCGCTACACGGGCGACTTAGTGATGGATCAGTGGTTCGACGACGCGGGCCGCTGGGTAAAGACATCCTTCACCGCGTCCGACGGATCGACCATCGAGTACGTGCTGCAGTAATCCGCCCCATTGGCTCGTTAAGGAGCCAAAGCGCGGCTGAGATTGTGGGCACCGCATATGCGGCCGGTCTTTGACTCTCCAACTGGTATTGCTGCGGGGGGGGGGGGCGCAGAGATGAGAAACCCGCAAGGGACTTAGGCGCCGACTCGCCGAGGGCTACCGCTTAAGCTGTCTCGAAGGTTATTTGGTGAATTTCGGATGAACTGGCTGGAGCGGGGAGTGAATGTAATGAGTTCGCGTCGTGTCGTTGCGATATGTCTCGCCATTGTCATGTCGTCTTCGGGAAGCGCGTTCGCCCAGCCGTCGTCCATCGGCAGCGAACCGGCCGGCCCCCCGCCCAAGGACTGGACCTTCGATATTGGACCGGGCGTGGTCATGGCGCCCTGGTTCGAAGGCAGTGCCAATTATCGCATCCTGCCAATTCCCAATCTCGACCTGCGTTATCAGCGCGACAAGGTATTCATTTCGGCCCGCGACGGCGTCGGAGGCACACTGCTCGACATCGACGGCTTCAAGGCCGGCCCGATCCTGCGTTACCGCTTTCCCCGCAACCAGGGGGACGGCGGCTACCTCTTCGGAACAGGCAATGTGCCGTTCACCGTCGAGGGCGGCGGCTTCCTGCGCTACGACCAGCCCTTCCTCGCGGCCAAGGTCGAGCTTCGGCGGGGCCTGGGCGGCAGCAACGGCCTGGTCTTCGACGCCCTGGTGGACGGCAAAGTTAGGCTCAGCGACACCGTGTTCCTTTCCGGCGGTCCCCGGCTCTCCGTCACCGACGGCACTTACAACCAAGCCTATTTTGGCATCAATGCAACTCAATCGATCAACTCGGGCTATGCCCAATACTATCCCGGCGCCGGTCTGCGCAGCGTCGGCGTCGGCACCAGCGCGGTCTGGCGCGTCAGCGACAAGATCACCTTCGTGGCCTTCGGCAGCTATAACTACCTGGCCGATACTGTCGCCAACTCGCCGATCGTGACCGGGCCCGGCGGCTCGCGAAACCAGTTCTTAGTGGGCTCGGCACTTTCCTGGCGCTTCTCCTGGTAGTTTGCCAACTTACCTAGAATTTCTCGACCCACAGCCTGACCTTGACCTCCCAACACCAGGCGATATGGCGCTGCTGTAGCGTGGCTCAATATGCCTCGGCGATCGCGCACACGATCCAGGACCTGCTGATCCTGCGTATACCAAGTGCTGCCAACTCGCACCCAAGGCCATGACCATCATGACGCGCATTCTCCTCGGCGCCCTCGCCGCTCTCGCTCTTTCCGGAAACCACGCCATGGCTGTTGAAGAACCCTCTTTCAGAATCGTTGTTCGGGAAGGAGCCTTCGAGATCCGCGACTATCCCGCGCTGGTCGTGGCCGAGGTCGTGGTCACAGGCGAGCAGAAGGAAGCGGCAAGCCGGGGCTTTCGCCTGCTCGCCAGCTATATCTTCGGCGGCAACAAGAAACGCCAGGACATTGCTATGACAGCGCCGGTGGCCCAGGAGCGCTCAAGCGAGAAGATCGCGATGACCGCACCGGTTACCCAGACGGAAGATGCCGGCGCCTGGACTGTGCGATTTACCATGCCAAGCGCCTATTCCCTGGAAGCGCTTCCCGAGCCGAACGATCCTCGGGTGCAGTTGAGAACGCTGGCACCGACGCGCTTTGCTGTTTTGCAGTTCTCGGGACTGGCCCGACCGGACGATGTTGCGGCCAGGACCGCCGAGCTTACCACGGTCGTCCAGGCAAGGGGCTTGCGCGTCCTCGGGCCGTCGTCACTGGCCCAGTACAACCCGCCCTGGACGCCGTGGTTCATGCGGCGAAACGAAGTAATGTTCCCTGTCGCTCCTTGAGGCAGCCGCGCACCGTCCTCACCCGCGACTTGACAGCCACCACAGCGGCATCAGCAGAACGGTGAGCAACTGCAGACGGACGCGCCAGACCATCAGACGGTTGCTGCGGCGTTGATTGTCGAGACCGTCTACGGCGTCGTGCCCCATCGAGAGCACGCCCACCATCATCACGCCCAGGGTCGACAGACCGCATACGATCACAAGAACGAACAGAACACCGGCAAGCGTCATCGCAAACTCCCAAGCCTCGGCGCCTTCGCAAGTCGCACACGCCAATGAGAGAGACTTGGTGTCGCACGCGGTCGCCGGCAAGTTCGTCGCGCCGCGCGAGGATGCTGTGTCGCACCTGCGATGACAATTGCGTGCGCCGATGATCCCGCGGCGCGCCCCGCCGCAGAGCCATAAGCAATCGATCATGGCATAGCAGACCATCGAATCCGGCCGTTCAACCCAGCGCCGATGGAGTTTTTACTACCGACGCTGAACTGACTGACCTCAATGCCTCGGACTGCACAGAAGCCTTCCGACAACGAAGGCATCAGTAAACCAGTACGGGCGTCCTATGAATGCAGGCTTGATCATCGATCTGTCGAACCAGAAAGTCAGCAACGTCCGAGCGAGAGATGATCCCATTACGCCACTCCGACGCCTCGCGCAGGATCTTGTACCGCCTGGTTCTCTTTCCGTTCGTCAAGACCCCGGGCCTTGCAATCGTCCACTCGAGCGAACTGTCCCTAATCAGCCGTTCCTGCTCGGATTTGTCGGCGTAGGTCCGGCCGAACACCATCTGGAACGGCAGGCGCTGGAGGCAGCTGATGCTGGCGCGGCTGTCACCGGCACCGAAACCGGTGACGCAGATCAGCCGCTTTATGGCTTTACCTTCCATGGCGCTCACCAGAATGCGGGTCGCGTCTGAGAAAAGGTGGACTGGCCGAAGAAGATCTCCCAGGGAAGAGATTCCCAGGGTCTGGATGACGACGTCGATACCGTCGAGCGCCGCTTCGATGTCCCGGCGATCCAGCGCGTCGCCCTGAATATTCTCCAGGTGTGGATCGGACAACCCTATCCCTGCCGCCGAGCGGGCCAAAGCCCGCACCTGGTGCCCACCCTCTAGCGCCTGCTTTGTCGTTTCGAGCCCAATGCCCTTGCTGGCTCCGATGATCAATACGTGCGCCATCCTGATGCTCCCTGAAGAAACGGCATGCATCTCGTCCACGGCGCCCGAGACAATAGATGCGTACCCAATACGAGCCAACACGAGCCCCGGACCTGCCAGCATCGAGGCTGCACGAGCCCGTCGATTCCAGGCCTTCGCCTGAAACCGCGAGGTGACAGCCCCCGGTTGTTTGGAATGTCCGGCTTTGCAGTGATCCAGATGGCAACGCTGCGTGTATCAACATGACGTCAACATTTCGGAGTTCCAAACAATGCTACGTAAGACTTTTGTCGGCCTCGCTGCGGGCGCGCTGGTCTCGCTCGCATCCATAAACGCCAATGCCGCTGATATCGTCGATACGGCGGTGAAAGCCGGTCAGTTCAATACGCTGGCCGCCGCCCTGAAAGCGGGCGACCTCATTGTCGTCCTCAAGGGAGCCGGCCCCTTCACGGTGTTTGCGCCCACCGACGAAGCCTTCAAGAAGCTTCCCCCGGGAACCGTTGAAAACCTGCTGAAGCCCGAGAACAAGGCGCAGCTCGTCAAGATCCTGACCTATCACGTGGTCCCCGGAAAAGTCATGAGTTCGGCCCTCGCCGGGAAGAAGACAGACGCGAAGACGGTTCAGGGCGAGATGGTGATGGTCGATGCGACGATGGGTGGCGTAACCGTCAACAACGCCAAGGTCGTAACCGCCGACGTTGCCGCCGACAACGGCGTGATCCACATCATCGATACCGTCCTGATGCCGAAGTAGCCCAGGGATCGGGTCTTCCGCGCTCGGCAGGCTCGCGCTTGGCCTGCGGCGAGACTGGCAAGAGACACAAACGCGGACTACTTTTTCTATTCCAGAGGGGGCCGGACAAAGGCAATCCGGCCCCTTGCTCTTGGGGCACGGCAAGCAGTCCAGTCAACACAACCATGTCGCTTTCAACCACCATGCCAATAAAAAGGTACTTCAGATGAACGACGCCTTCGGCGACAAGGCCATCAGCTTGTCGATGCTAAAAATGCTGGCAGAGAACAGCTTCGATTCCATTCTGGTCACCGACGCCAGTAAATCCGGCCATATCATCTATGCCAACAGGGCGTTCACGAAGCTCACTGGCCACAGCCCTGCCGATGTCATGGGAAAGACTCCCCGCATTCTCCAGGGTCGCGGCACCGACCTAAAAGTTATCGCGCGGCTCGGCGCGGCCCTCAAGGCGAACAAGAAGTTCGAGGGCAAAGCCATCAACTACAAGAAGGACGGTACGCCGTTCATCATGTTTTGGCGGGTCCTGCCGGTGAAGGTCGGCAGAGAGACCAAGGCCTGGGTGGCGATCCAGCGTGAGGGCGCATCCATCTGATCCATGACGCCAACCTCAAAACCGACGATGAAGACGCCCTAACGGGCGTCTTTTTCGTTGTATGCGTCCTGTGGTCCTTCATCCGCCACGGCTGGCGAGATACCACAGAGGCATCAGCAAGACTGTGATCAGTTGCAGGCGCACGCGCCATACCATCAGGCGATTGCTGCGACGCTGATTTTCGAGACCGTTGACCGCGTCATGGCCCATCGAAAGGACGCCCACCATCATCGCCCCGAGTCGACAGGCCGCACACGATCACAAGAACGAACAGAATGTTGGAAAGCGTCATTGCCCCCCGCCTCGGCGTGTGCGCTTGCCGCGCTTGGCGATAAGATGGATTTGGTGCGGCAAGCTGTCTTCGGCAAGTTTGTTATGGTGCGTCGAGATGCTGAGTCGCCCCCGCGATAACGATTGCGTGTGCTCACGATCCTGCAGCGCGTGCCCGCCGTAACAAGATCAGAACGCACCAGGAGCAGCACAATGATTTCGATCTATCGCGCCGTGATGGATTCCACCGTCAACCCGTTGCGCAGCCTGCCGCCGGCGCAACGCTTCCAGCTCATGCTGTTTCTCAGCATCATGTGGACCAACATCTTCTGCCTGAGCGCCGGTGCGTGGATCTGGTATGGCGAGCTCGTGGTGTTCCATGTGCTGGTCTTGGCCGGAATCGTGGTCACGAGCCTCGTATTCCGACGGGCCTCGCAGGCTGCGAAGCATCGCTATGCCACCTATCGCCATCATCCCCTGAAGGACGGCACTGCGCGCTATGACGACGTCTGGGGTGGCTGATCGCCCAGCTGCGCTGTCGTCGCTACACGACGGACCGACGGCCTACTACGACGGCGCCTGTCTTCTCTGCGCCCGCGAGATCGCCTTCTACCGCCGCCAGGCCGGCGCGAGGCGGATCCGCTGGATCGACGTCAGCGGCCTCGGCGGCGACGAGGTGTCGCCCGATCTTTCGCGCGACGCGGCACTCGCCCGGTTTCACGTGCGGGATATCGATGGGCGCTTGATTTCTGGCGGCGCGGCGTTTGCCCTTGTGTGGAAGAACCTGCCGCGCTTCCGCTGGCTGGCCACGCTTTTAGCACCACGGCCCTTCACCTGGATTCTGGATCGGCTTTACACCGCGTTCCTGAAGATCCGTCCTCGCTTGCAATCGTTTGTCAGGTCGCGCGGCGTAGGCGGGGCGCTACACCTCAACCGGACGCCCGGTATCCTCACCCTGACCGATGCCAACACCACGATCGCCTATTGCCGCTACGAGACATCGGGCGAGATCGAATACTTGTTCGTGAACCCCGCCTTTCGGCGCCGAGGTCATGCTCGGCGACTCTTGGCGATGGTCGAGGCAGAGACCGGCGCAACACTGCGGTTCAATCCGCCGATCAGCCCGCTCGGCGGCCACCTGGTCCAATCCTACAACCGCGGCCTGCATGCGAGCGATTAATGCCCGATCATGCCGAGAAACTCGCGCCGTGTATTGGCATCGTCGCGGAAGGCGCCGAGCATGCGGCTGGTCACCATGGTCACACCGGCCTTGTGAACGCCGCGCGTGGTCATGCATTGATGGGCGGCCTCGATCACCACGGCAAGGCCGCGCGGGCGCAGCACCTCGTCGATGGTGTTGGCGATCTGCGCCGTCATCTTCTCCTGGATCTGCAGGCGCCGGGCGTAGGTCTCGACCACCCGGGCGAGCTTGCTGATGCCGACGACGCGCCGGTCCGGAAGGTAGGCCACGTGCGCGCGGCCGATGATGGGCACCATGTGGTGTTCGCAGTGCGACTCGAGACGGATGTCGCGCAGCACGACCATCTCGTCGTAGCCGTCGATCTCCTCGAAAGTTCGTTGCAGGATTTCTCGCGGATCCTCGCCGTAGCCCGCGAAGAATTCCTCGTAGGACCGCACGACACGATCCGGCGTGCCGACGAGGCCCTCGCGGTCCGGATCGTCGCCCGCCCAGCGGATCAGGGTGCGCACCGCTTCTTCTGCCGCGGCGCGCGACGGACGTTCCGGGGCCTCGGATCGCTCCAGTTCTCTTTTCTTAAGAATCACGTTCATCGTCGAACTCCCATCGGCCAGGCGAAATAACTGAAAGAAAGGGCGGCCAGCACTGCAATGGACAGTGGTCTGCGAAGGCGCGGATACCAGGACGGCGCCTCGCCGGCGCGCGTGGCCCGAAGATCGACGTAGAGCGTGGCCGCGAACCCGGCCGCAAGGACCAGAAGTCCGACCCTGAGCGGCAAGAGCAGCCCGGCCCAGGCGACGAGAGATGGCGCCACGCTCACGATCAGCCGGCGCGGCAATGCGCCGTTACGGGGATCGCTGGCGATGGCCAATCCCCAATGAATGCCGCCGAGGAACGACAGGATCACGGCGCCATAGGCCATGAGCGCGGTCATCGCCCAGACGCCATACCCGCTGTCGAGGAAAGCAGCCGACAGGGCAGTACCGCCGAAAGGCAGAAGCCCGAGGGCACCGAGCCAGATCGCCGTTGCCGGAAAACCGGCCGAATTGCTTGGGTCCGTAGGCGATTTGTTCACGCCATCTTTACGGCGCGCCGACGGCACTGGATGAAACGCGCACCCGGTTTTTCAGATGATGCGACCAAACGCGCGCCCTGAGATAGGGTGGGGGATCGGCTGCATTGAACCATGCGGCGGCGGGCTGCGTATTTCTTCTATGGAGACAGTTGATCGCTTTCCGCCGGGCGGCCTTGCCGTCGTCGTCGGGGCGTCGGGCGGCATCGGGCAGGCGCTGCTCGGCCGTCTCGCGGCGCACTGCCGGTTTACCCGCGTCCTGGGTCTGGGCCGCAGCAGCCTCCCGCCGCTCGATCTGACTCGCGAGGAGAGCATCGCCGGGGCAGCCCGTCATATCCGGGAGCTGGGTTTAGACGTCCGCCTCGTGATCGACGCCACCGGCTTTTTGCATGCCGACGGCATCGCCCCCGAGAAGAGCTGGCGCGATCTCGAGGCCGAGCACATGGCGCAGGCCTTCGCCGTCAATGCCATCGGCCCAGCGCTCCTGATGAAGCATTTTCTGCCGCTGCTGCCGCGGCCGGGAAAGTCGGTGTTCGCCACGCTGTCCGCACGGGTCGGCAGTATCGGCGATAACCGGTTGGGTGGCTGGTACAGCTACCGGGCATCCAAGGCCGCCCTCAACCAGCTTGTCCGGACGGCAGCGCTGGAACTCACGCGATCGAAGCCCAACGCCATCTGCGTGGCGCTGCATCCTGGAACGGTCGCGACACGCCTGTCGGCTCCGTTTGCAAAGGCAGGCCTCGCCACTCAGACACCACTGGAATCAGCGGACAGGTTGCTGGAGGTCATCGCCGCACTAACGTCGGTGAGGAGCGGCAGCTTCTTCGACCACAATGGGGTGGCCATACCGTGGTGATGCAAGGATTTTGCGGAGATGTTACCGCCTTCGCCAATCCCGATGTCTACGAATACCTCGAAGCAAGGCGGATTACCTATGCGATCCGGCTGCCGGCCAACCACATCCTGCAGGACAGGATCTGCTATCTGCTGAAGCGCCCAGTCGGGCGTCCGTCGCACCATGTGCGTCGGCACTACGCCAACTTCCGCTATCGGGCGGCAATGGGGCGCGTAGCGCCGCGTGGTGGCCAAGGTAGAGTGGCATCCTAGCGAGCTTTATCCCCGTGTCGGCTTCATCGTGACCAACATGAGCCGCCCGGCCGAGCGCGTCGTCGCCTTCTACAACAAGCGCGGGACGTGCGAGCAGCGGATCAAAGAAGGCAAGAACGCTGTCATCTGGACGTGGCTGTCATGCTGGTCGTTCGAGGCCAACGCCGTGCGGCTCCAGCTTCACGCGCTGGCCTATAATCTTGGCAACTTTCTGCGTGCGCTGGCGATACCCGAGCCGATCCACCACTGGTCGCTGACCAGCCTCAAGGACAAGCTGATCAAGATCGGCGCAAGGCTTGTCAGCCATGGCCGCTACGTCGCCTTCCAGATGGCCGAGGTCGCCGTGCCGAGAGCCTTGTTCAGCGACATTCTGCGGCTGATCGCCGGATTGCGACCGCCGCCCGATCCAGCGCCGGCGTGAGACAGCCGACGATTGCACGCTGGAGGGAAAGCCATAGGAGAGGTGCGTCCTGATGATCGAGGGATCGACAGGTTCGGGGCAAATCGCTTGTCCGTCACCAGTTCGGATGGCCGGCGGTCCGAGTGCCGCCACGTCGGCATTGCAGGACGCCGTTCACGGCGGCAATCTGGCCTCAACTGGCCGGTCATCCGGTGGATGTCGGCTGGATCAATTTCGAAACCGCGTGCCCCGCGAGATTCTAATTTTGGTGACGATGGCGAACCGCTTCATCGAATATCGGCATCTCGTCGCTGCGCTCCTAGCGCTCCTGGCGACCCTGGCGGCGCTCGGAGCCGTTGACGCCCAAGCGCAGATGCCGAATCAGGGACTGCCGATTCCAGACTCGCCCAAGCAGGATCTTACGGCCATCGACCGG
>JAQSDW010000193.1 GCA_029946105.1 Reyranella sp.
TTTCCCGCCTGAACGGCACCTCCAGGAGGTGGCCGGCCGCTGCCGTGGAGCGCCGCGTGGGGAATATTTACCGTCCGCTAATGCCACCAAGAAACGGCCTGTTTTGGGGCCTCGACGCGAGAGGCGACAATGACCGTCGGGAGGGCCGAGACGCGCCGTGCGGCCGGGAAAGCCGCTCCTGTCACGGTGTCTGGGCCGTCCGCCGCCGTCGAACGCCGACGAATATTTACCGTCCGCTAATGCCTCCAAGAAATGGCGGTTTTTGGGGCCTCGACGTGAAAGGCGACCATGACGGCCGAGAAGGCCGGGACGCGCCGGACGGCCGGACGGCCGGGAAAGGCCGCTCCTGTCGCGGTGTCTCGGCTAGCTTGATTCAGTGTGGTCCCGTCAAGGACGATCGTCCTCGCGCAGCAGACGGACCAGCATATGGCGGACATGGTCCTGGCCACCGAAGAAGATCGCGAGAATGCGAACCTTCTGCGCCGCCTCGTCGACATCGAACCAGTATATGGCGCGGTCAATCGTCAGATATCGCACGCCGGCAAGAACATCGTCGCGGGACGTGCCGCGAATGGGAAATGTCGAAAGCTGATCTGCCGCCTGTCGGATACCCGTGACCCGGTGCGCGGCGCGATCAACGGCTTCCTCGGAGCTTTCGCCGAAGCCGACATAACTTTCGAACAGGTGGTCGAAAATCAGTTCGAAGTCGTGTTCGCTCTCGGCCGAAAACTCAATCGTGAACGGCATGCGTCTGGCGCTTCCGGGTCAGCATGCGTGCGAGGCGGTCATCCATCTTGGAGCCAGAGACGAACTTGCCTGCACGGCGCTGTTTCAGCACCTCCGCAAGAGCGGCACGCTCCAGCGCCTCGCTCTCCATCTGCTGACGCAGGAGTTCGACGCCCTGTTGCAGGACGGCGCTGACGCTCGGGAACCGGCCGGCATCGACCAGGGTTCTGGCAAAGGAATGCTGGTCGTTGGTCAGTGAGATTGAGGATTTGACGGTCATGGCGCTGCTCCTCGGCAAAATCAGGATGCCATGGTATTACCCAGTCGTACCGTCGTCAATAATGCCACCAGGAAACGGCCCCTTTCGGGGCCCTGGACCTGAAAGGGAACAATCGGCCTCACCATTGCTCCCTAAGACAAACACCAGCCAGAACCGCTCGGCCTTGTCGAATTCTTTCCATCCCCGCAGCAGCCCACGCCAGCAGCATTTTTCGCCGGAGGCCGCCTCCTTGGCCAGTGTGCGCAGCGGCCGTTCGACGTCCTCCCCCGAACGGGCCGCGACGGCGATATCAGCCATTATCTGGGCCATCACCGCGCGATCGCTCAGGGCACCTGGCAGCTGCTGCAGTGCAGAGTGGCCTCAATGTAGGACTTCGCTTGGCTAGGCGCAAAGGCAGGTTGGAGGAAGGTCGCCGCATGAAGGGCTTCGAGCGCATCTCGCGGAATTACGGAAGTTTACAGATTGCGCGCCCAACGAGCGGGAAGTGGAAGCTGCTCGCCCATCTCAACGTCCTGTTAGATCACTCCCGCCTTGGCCAGGCGCTTAATCTCCGCCGGGTCCAGACCCAGCAGACTTCCATAGATTTCCTCGTTGTGCTGACGCGGCAGCGGCGCAGGTGAATCGTAGCCCACGGTCGAGGCGCTGAACTTAAGTGGAAATCCGGGCGCGCCGACGTTTGCGAGAGTTCCGAGGGTAGGATGTTCGAGCGAGAGATACATCTCACGTGCCTTGAGATGAGGCCAGGTTGCCAATTCCTGCGGCCCCCGGATCTCGGAGGCGACGCCACCTGCGGCCAGCATTGTCTCGACGGCTTCGACGGTCGTGCGCGCTGCTGCCCAATCGCGAAGCAGGCCATCAACCTGTTCGTTGTTGGCAACCCGCCAGTCGAGACTGCTCCAGTTTGGATCGGTGGCGAGGTCTTCACGCCCCATCGCTTTCAGAACGCCCGTCCATTGGCCGGCCGTGGCGGCGCCGAGTACAGCCCAGCCATCACTGGTCGCATAAGTGTTGATCGGCGAAAATCTTAGGATGCGGTTGCCCTGCCGCACCGGCACGCCAAGACGCTCGTACCAGTCGATCGGGTCATCAAACAGAAGGGAAAACAGGCAATCGACCATCGAGACATCGACGAACTGGCCACGCCCGGTCTGGGTTCTGTCGAAAAGTGCCGCGAGGACGCCGGACATCGCAAATGTACCGGCAATGGCATCGGAAAGCGCAGTGCCCGCTTTCATCGGTGGTTGCCCAGGCAGGCCGGTCACGCTCATCAGCCCCGCAGCAGCCTGCACCGTGACATCATAGGCTTTGAGCCCTCGGTCGGGACCACTCGAGCCGTAACCCGTAAGTGCGCAATAGACGATGCGGGGATTCGCTGCTGAGAGTCTCTCGTAATCAATGCCAAGCCGCGAGGCGACACCGACAGTGAAGTTCTCGACCACCACATCGGCATGGTCCAGTAGGCGAAAGAATAGAGCCTTGCCTTCAGGTTGCTTGAGATCGAGCGATATCGCCTTCTTGCCGCGAGTGCGCTTGAGGTAGTTGACGCTGAGGTCGTCAGGCGATCGACGCTCAAAGGAAACGCCACCGGCACCGGCATACGGTGGGGCGACTGCTACTTGGTCCGCACCACCGGGTGAGTCGATGCGGATCACCTCGGCTCCAAGCCCTGCGAGGAATAGAGTCGCCTGCGGTCCAGAGAAGAACTGGGTTAGGTCGAGCACCCTTACGCCGTCGAGTATTTTCCGCATGGGTCCCGCCCTGCTCAGCGACCGAGCAGCAGGCGCTTCACCTGCTCGGCGGCCTGCCGTGCCCGATGGCGAACCTCCTCGTCCGTGCAACTTGAAAGAGGATGGTCGACAATGACCGGCTCAAGGCCGGTCATGCCCAGCGCGGCACGCTGCGTCGCGCATTCACTAACGAATTCCCTAGTGACAATGACCGCCGTAGGGCGGCCGAGGGTCTCAAGCTCAATGCCGTCGTGCACACTGCACGATGTGCAAGACCCTCAATCGCCTATAGCGGTGATGACCGCGTCGTTGCCACTGGCAATCTGCTCGATCATCTCGGGGGTTGCCGTATACGAAAACCCCCGCTTCACGTAGGTGTTGACTTGGGAGAACTTGAACTCCTCGTTCAATATCTCGGTCGTATAGCTCAGTAACTTGCCCGCTTTCATCTTGGCATTGTCGAGAACTGCCAAGCGAACGCCATGCAGCCCGGTGAGACGCGGTGACAGCGTGCGCGGCTTTGCCTCCACGATGCCGCGCGGATCATAGCCATAGAGCGGAAAACGATAGTCCATCGGGATTCTCCTGTTAGAGGTAGCAGGTGCCGTCGATGCAGATCGGGCCACCAACGGGAGTCGCTCCGTCCACGGACCGGAGAACCGGATTGTTGTAATGGCCCCATCCCGGAATGAATGAAGAGAAGCGGCCGGCAGTGCCACCTATGACGAACAAGTGGATGTTGTCGGGAGAGGGAACAATCGGGATATCCGAATCAAGATCGCGTCGATAATGCTTGGGCAGATGGCGGTTGTAAGCTTTGCCATACTTGTGATTGTGCACAATTCGACCGAACTTGTTGGTTGCGTACATCTGCAGATAGCAGCGTACGTCATGGCGAGTCCATCCGTGCTTGGCGATCGCTTGCGCATGCTCAGGAGATAGCGCGACGGTGCAGTGGCCGCTGGCCCGCGCATTATTGTGAACAACCGTCGTCATCGATGAAATGACGTCGTCGAGAATGCCTTCGGGGTCGTTCGGGAGCGGACTGTTGATGTTGTGATTAGATTCCGCGCCGATGACGAACACAGTGGAATCCTGCAGTCGGTAGCCCTTTTCCACGTGGTAAGGGGCCCAGGGGCTTTCTTCCTCGTTTTCGGCCACGCAGTAGGAATATTTGGCGGGAGTACCCTGCGTGCTCTTGTCGAGCACGCCAGGGAGCGCTCCGCCGACGTTTAGCAGAATGAGACGTATGGCCCGTCCGATCGTCGCATTGGCGCGGTTGCCGGGGCCGAAAGCCCCATGCCCGCAGTTCATCCCGATTTGCCGGCGCGCCGGACCATTCACAATGGCGAGCGGCGCGATGACGTGCGTTGTTGCCTGGATGGCGTTGAGATTGAAGTGATTCTCGCACATTGCCCGCATGGCGGTCCGCAAGACTGGTGCATAGATGGGCAAGCAGCCGGCCATCACCGCATTAACCGCCAAAACGCGGCGCGTTAGGTTGCCCCAGCGCGGCGGCACTCGTGCTTCGAGTAAGTCGGGCTCGCCGTCGAGCGCGTCGACCATCGCGTCGACCTTGTCGGGCGTCGGTGGCACCACGGGCAGGCCGTCAGTATAGCCGTGGGAGAAGTACCATTCTTGCGGATCGGCCCCGTCAAACCGCGTCATGTCTTGCAGGACGACTTCGGGCGCGGCCGTGATGCTGGCTTCGGACATGCAGCTCTCCTTCGTTGCCAACCGCCACACACAAAGTATCACTCAAACAGGCGAATGTTCGAGCAATTCTCTCCGCAACGCGATTATCGGAAAGACTGCGGCATCTCGAACGATTCGATCGCCTGCCGAAACTTTGCCGCGCAGACAAGCCCGCCCAGCCAGACGCTACCCTCTGGTGTGGAATCGTCACCCGATATCGAACTTGATGTGTATTCGTTCAAGATCGAAGATATCGGGGGCAGAGCTGGCGGAGTGCGCCACTTGCTTACGACGGCGACATCTGCCCGACTGTGACGTACTGCTAGTACAAACAAGAAAAGAACGACAATTCCAGGGAGGAAGTTAATGTATAGACGGACCCTTCTGGGCGGTGTTGCCGCTTCGACATTGGCTGCTCCCGCGGTAGTGCGCGCCGAAGAGCCACTAAAAATGCGCCTGTCACTCGACACTTCCGCCACGCACACCCGCACCATGCAGATGACCACCTTCGCCCAGGAACTGGAGAAGATCGCCAGTGGCAAGATCAAGGTCGAAGTATTTCACTCGGCCCAACTCTTCCGCGACCGCGACGTCGGCAAGGCCCTGCGCCAGGGTGGCGCTGAGATGGGCGTACCCGGTCCCTGGAATCTGACCGGCATTGAGGCCAATCTCGACATTACCCAATCGCCGGCCTTCTACGGACGCATGGCAACCGAGGTGTACAAAGTCATCGACGGAGACATAGGCCGCGCGCTGAACGGCATGCTTGAGAAGAAGCTAGGCGTACACATCCTCGGCAAGTGGCTAGACCTCGGGGCGTCGCACACCTTCTCGACAGCCAAAGTCTTGAATGGGCCTGACGATCTCAAGGGCCTCAAGATCCGGACCTCGGGTGGAGCCGGCCAGATGGTGCGGGTTAAGTTCTTCGAGGGTGTGCCGAACTTCACGGCTTGGCCAGATGTTCCATTGGCCCTAAGCCAAGGCACTTTTGATGCCCTCTTCACGACAAACGAGAGTGTGAAGTCGGCAAAGCTATGGGATTCAGGAGTCAAATATGGACTGCAGGATCACCAGTTCTTCGCTCAGTACATCCCGATGGTGAGTGAAGCGTTCTGGAAAAAGCTGGGTCCTGGTTTGCAGAAAGTCGTGAGCGATCTGTGGGCGTCGAAGATCAATGGTTGGCGCAAGGACATGGCGGAGAGCCAAGCCGAGTCGCTCGAAATTATGAAAAAGGCAGGAGTCAAGGTGGTCTCGCCCGATGCCGCCTCACTCGCGGCTGTACGCAACAAGCTGATGGCGACGCAGGACGCTGTTATCAAGGAACTCAAGCTCGATCCCTCCCTGGTTGCCCAGGCAAACGCCGCCTTGGGCATGGCAGGCAAGAGTTGATCTCGCGGCGCCCGCCAAGCCGGGCGCCTCTTGTATCTCGACATACTCGCGACAGAGGAGCTGCGCATGCTCGACGCATGGGACAAGCTTGAGCGGTGGCTGATCGGCCTGCTGGGCGGCGTGGGATTGCTTGTCTATCTCACACAGATCGTCGGCCGGTACTTCACCACAACAATCGATTTCTCGGCCGGCGAGGAATTGACCACCTACATCATCATCTGGTCGGTCTTCCTGACCGCCAGCCTGCTGGTCAGAGAGGACGGCCACGTTCGCGCCGACCTCCTGCTGCGCATGATGCGCCCCGAGCGCCAGCGCTGGTTCGAGATCGCCAACTGCGCGATTGCGCTGGGCTTCTGCCTCGGCCTGTCATGGTACGGCTGGCTGCTCAGCTCAGACTCCTTCGACCTCGGCGAGCGCAGCAATACCTCGCTCGGCTTTCCCTTGTGGCTGTACTACGCCGCGCTGCCGGTCTCGGCTGTGCTTATGTCGGTGCGGTACGCACGGCGGCTGTGGCAGTTCTGCTTCGCGTTTGATCCCGCGACCATGGAAGTCCACTCAGGGCGCGAATAACCATGATCAAGCTGTTTGCCGTCATCTTCTTCGTGCTGCTCGGCATGGGCCTGCCGATCTGGCTGGTGTTGGGTGTCTCGGCCGGCACCATGTTTTCTGTTGAAGGCAAACCGCTGGTCGGCATCGCTCAGAAGATGCTGGACGAGCTCAATTCAACGACTCTTCTGGCTGTCCCCTTCTTCGTCATGGCTGCATCCTTCATGCAGCGCGGCGGCATTGCCAAGGCGCTGATCGACGTGGCCGCCGCTTGGGTCGGCAACGTGCGCGGAGGATTGGGCGTGGTCTGCGTAGCGGCCTGTGCCATGTTCGCAGCGATTTGCGGGTCAAGCGTCGCCACCGCTCTCGCCATGGGAACAGTACTGATCCCGGCCATGATCGACCGCAAATACGACCGCCCGTTCGCGCTCGGCGTCACCGCAGCATCAGGCACCCTTGGCATCCTCATCCCACCCAGCCTGCCGCTTATCCTTTTCGCCATCATTGCCGACGAATCAGTTCCGCGTCTGTTCCTAGCCGGCGTCGTTCCCGGATTGATGCAGGCTTCGCTCTTCGTGCTCTATGTCCTGTGGTACGGTCGCAGAAAGAACCTTGCACGCGAACCGCGGCGCTCGCGCGAGGAATTTAGGCGGGTGAACATCGACGCCATTCCCGCACTGTCGATGCCGGTCATCATCGCCATAGGCATCTATGGCGGCTGGGTCACTACAACAGAAACTGCGGCGGTCGCTGCGGCTGTCGCCTTGTTGATCAGCCTTTTTTACTACAAAGGCTTCAAGCTATCGGAAACGCTCGCGGTCATTGGCGAGTCGATAAAGAATGCCGGCACCATCATGATCATTATCGCCACTGCCCTGGCGTTCGGGCACTGGATTACCGAATCGGGCATTCCCGCCTCACTAGTGCAATTCATCCGCGACAATGGCTTCAGTGCCTGGCAGTTCCTCCTCGCCATTAACGTCATGCTGATTATCCTCGGCATGTTCCTGGAGGTTGCTTCGATTCTCCTGATCGCTATGCCCATCGTGATCCCAGTTTTGAAACCACTCGGCATTGATCCGGTGCATTTCGCGATCGTGGTCACCGTGAACATGGAGCTTGCGCTGATAACTGCGCCAGTCGGGCTCAATCTGTATGTGCTTGCGACGGTATCGAAGACACCACTGTCCGTCGTCATCAAAGGCGTAAATCCTTTCCTAGCGCTTCTACTTGGACTCTTGCTGCTGATTACCTATGTGCCAGCGGTCAGCCTATGGTTGCCTCGCCTAGTCTATGGATAGGCTTGGATTCATGTTCGGCGAAGAAAACGTGGGCATCGCCTGTATCTTGCTGATGCGCGAGACCCGGTGTCGGCCGAGCGCGTGACGCGGCATCGAACCTGGCGATCCGCTGAGCCTGCCCACCGAGAAATTAACCATGCGGACCGTGCGGCATACCTGCGTCACGCTGAACCATGACGCCGGCGTGCCGCGCGAGCTGATCTCGTCCATCACTGGCCACGAGCCCAAGAGCATCGACGAGGTGCTGGCTCACTACACCGCACGCACTGCCGATCAGGCCGCCGCCGCCCTCAACATGCGCCTCGCGCACGAGGCCAAAGGGACCAAGTCGTAGCGTCGAGTCTCACGTTTAGGGACGTGCGACTCGGACGTGAGACTAATGCCACCATTTGTTCTTGCCTGGTGATAACTAGAAGCAAGCCTAAAACGCTACCCTGCTTGAACCGCACGATGGTGCCCCTGGAGGGACTCGAACCCACACACCCTCGCGAGTACCTGATTTTGAGTCAGGCGCGTCTACCAATTCCGCCACGGGGGCACACTGTCGTGCGGCGCGAATAAAGCCGATGCGCGGTACGAGGTCAACGCTTGCCCGCCCCCTGCCGGTCCGGTTTTATGGCGCGACGCCCAAGAGACGCCAAGAAACGCTGCCGGAGGAAGACCCAGAGTGCATCCGTACATTCATGCCCAGAAGAACCCGGACAAGCCGGCCTATATCATGGCCGGCAGCGGCGAGACGGTGACCTACCGGCAGCTCGACGAACAATCCAATCGCATCGCGCAACTGTTCCGCTCGTTGGGGCTGAAGGCCGGCGATCACATTGCCCTCTTCCTCGAAAACAATGCTCGTTTCTTCGAAATCTGCTGGGGCGCGCAGCGCTCGGGCCTGGTCTACACCGCGATCAGCTCGCGGCTGACGGCGACCGAGGTCGACTACATCGTGACCGATTGCGGCGCCAGGCTGTTCGTCACGTCGAAATACCTGGCCGACAAGGCGGCCGAACTCGGGCCGCTGATGAAGGGTGTCGCCAATCGCTACATGATCGACGGCGCCATCTCCGGCTACGAGTCCTGGGAGCAGGCGGTGGCGCGCTGCCCCGCGACACCGATCGCCGACCAGACGGCGGGCCACGACATGCTCTATTCGTCGGGCACGACCGGCCAACCCAAGGGCGTCATGCCGGTCGTCGAACCGCAGCCGATCGACTACGACAATCCCCTGCTCGCCATCAGCCGCAAGCTCTACGGCATCGACCAGGACACGATCTATCTCTCGCCGGCGCCGCTCTATCATGCAGCGCCTCTGCGCTTTAACACCAGCGTCATGCGGCTGGGCGGCACTTCGGTGATCATGGAAAGCTTCGACGCCGAGGAATTCCTGAAGCTCGTGCCGAAGCACAAGGCGACGCACACCCAGGTCGTGCCGACCATGTTCGTGCGCTTCCTGAAGTTGCCCGACGAGGTGCGTGCGAAATACGACGTGTCGTGGCTCAAGTGCGCGATCCATGCCGCCGCGCCCTGCCCGATCCCGACCAAGGAAGCGATGATCAAGTGGTGGGGTCCGATCATCTGGGAGTATTACGGCGGCACCGAGGGCAACGGCCTCACCATGTGCAACGCCCAGGAATGGATGGCGCACAAGGGCACGGTCGGCCGCGCCATCGTGGGTAAGCTAAAAATCTGCGACGACGCGGGGAACGAGTTGCCGTCCGGCGAATCCGGGACGGTCTACTTCGCCGACGGGCGGGCGTTCGAGTATCACAACGACCCGAAGAAGACCGCCGAGTCGCGCCACCCCAAAGGCTGGACCACGCTGGGCGACGTTGGCTACGTCGATGCCGACGGCTTCCTGCATCTGACCGACCGCAAGGCCTTCATGATCATCTCCGGCGGCGTGAACATCTACCCGCAGGAATGCGAGAACCTGCTGATCAACCACCCCAAGGTCATGGACTGCGCCGTATTCGGCGTGCCCAACGCCGATTTCGGCGAGGAGGTGAAGGCCGTGGTCCAGCCGCGCGACATGGCCGATGCGGGCCCCGCCCTTGCCGAGGAGCTGATCGCCTACTGCAAGCAGCACCTCTCGGCCATCAAGTGCCCGCGCACCGTGGATTTCGAGGCCGAGCTGCCGCGCCATCCCACCGGCAAACTTTACAAGCGCCTGCTGCGCGACCGCTACTGGCAGGGCCGGGCGGCCAAGATCTGACTCGACTCTCCATCATAACCAGTTATATGGTTATTCGATCGACGGAGGCTAGCCATGACCGCAGAGCTGCGCGCGCTCAACGCCAGGTTCATCCATAATTTCATCACCAACGACGTGCCCTCGCACGACGCCATCCTGCACAAGGACTTCATCTGCATCTCGCCGGCCGGGGCGCGCGTCAACCGCGCCGACTATCTCGAGGAATGGGCGACCGGCTTCGATCCCGCCCGCATCCTCTACTTCGACTATCGCGACGAGAAGATCGACGTGTTCGGCGCCACCGCCCTGCTGCGCTCGACCAACAAGAGCGTCCGGATCAGGGACGGCGTCGAGGTCACCGGCATGACGATGTACACCGACACCTATGTGCGCGAAGACGGTGCCTGGAAGTGCATCCAGGCGCAGATCACGCCGGTTGCTCCCGCCAACTACCCGCCCGACGAAACGATCGTGAAGAAATACGTCAAGGGACAGCTCCAGCCCTAGGCGGCGTGCTATTGATCTCCCCTGTTCCAGGGAGATCCACCATGAAGGCAGCCGTCGTCACCGAACAAGGCGTCCAGTACAGGGACGCACCGAAGCCCTCGCCCAAGCCCAACGAAATCCTGATCAAGGTGCGGGCGGCCTCGCTCAATCGAGCCGATCTCGCGGTGGCTTCGGGTCATGCGCACGGCCGCATCGGCGGTGCGGGCACCATCGTCGGCCTGGAGTGCGCCGGCGAGGTCGAGGCGGTCGGTTCGGAAGTGAAGGACTTCAAGCCGGGCGATCGCGTCATGAGTTCGGCCGCCGGCGGTTTCGCCGAGTACGCCGTCACGGATTCCGGCCGCGCCCACAAGATTCCCGCCAACAATATGAGCTACGAGCAGGCCTCCTGCATGCCGGTGGCCGTGCAGACCATGCACAACGCGCTGGTCGGCGCCGGCCGCCTCAAGAAGGGCGAATCGGTCCTGATCCAGGGCGCGAGCTCAGGCGTCGGCCTGCTGGGCATGCAGATCGCCAAGTTCCTCGGCGCCTCGATCGTCATGGGCACCTCCACGAACGACGGCCGCCGCGCTCGGCTGAAGGAGTTCGGCTGCGATCTTGCCCTCGATACCAACGATCCCAAATGGCCGGAGAAGGTCAAGGAGGCGACCGGGGGCAAGGGCGTCGACCTGATCGTCGACCAGGTGTCGGCCAGCGTCGCCAACCAGAACATGGAGGCCGCCGCCATCCTCGGCCGCATCGTCAATGTCGGGCGCCTCGGCGGCATGAAGGGCGAATTCAACTACGACCTGCATGCGCTGAAGCGCATCGACTATATCGGCGTCACCTTCCGCACCCGCAGCCCCGAAGAAGTGCGCGATATCGTCAAGGCCGCCCGGGCGGACCTGTGGCCGGCCATCGAGGCGGGCAAGCTCAGCCTGCCGATCGACAAGACCTTCCCCCTTGCTCAGGCCGCCGAGGCGCTTGCGCACATGAAAGCGAATGCCCATTTTGGCAAGATCGTCCTCGTTGTCTGAGGATCAAAGGCAGGCCCGCATGAGCAAATCGATCAACCATCTCGCCACCGCCGACGGCCTGTTCTTCGGCAAGGGTGGCCTCGACCAGCGCAAGACCTCGAAAATGGTCGATGAAGCGCTGGCCGGCGCCGACGACGGCGAGCTGTTCCTCGAATACGTGCAGAGCGAGAGCCTGGCGTTCGACGACGGCAAGCTGAAGAGCGCCGCCTTCGACACCACCCAGGGCTTCGGGCTGCGGGCCGTCGCCGGCGATTCGACGGGCTTTGCCCACGCCTCGGCGCTCGACGAGCATGCGCTCAAGCGCGCCGCCGCGACGGTCAAGGCGGTACGCTCCGGCCGTTCAGTGAAGTCGGATGAATCACCGCGCGGCACCAACCGGCTGCTCTATGCCGACGACAATCCGATCGATGGCGAGCCCTTCGCCCGCAAGGTCGCCCTGCTGGAAGAGATCGATGCCTATGTGCGCGCCAAGGAGCCCAAGGCACGCCAGGTCTCGATCTCGCTGGCCGGATCGTGGCAGGTGGTCGAGATCATCCGCGCCGGCGGCTGGCGCGCGGCCGACGTGCGCCCGCTGGTGCGGTTGAACGTCAGCGTCGTCTGCGCCGACGGCACGCGCATGGAGGCCGGCAGCACGGGACAAGGCCGCCGCGCCGCTTATGGCGATATTTTCAAGCCGGAGAACTGGAAGCGCGAGGCCGACGAGGCGATCCGCCAGGCGCTGGTCAATCTCGAGTCGGTCGATACGCCGGCGGGCGAGATGCCCGTCGTGCTGGGCGCCGGCTGGTCGGGCGTGCTTTGGCACGAAGCCGTCGGCCACGGTCTGGAAGGCGACTTCCACCGCAAGAAGACCTCGGTGTTCAGCCACATGATGGGCGACATGATCGCCTCCCCCGGCGTCACTGTGGTCGACGACGGCACGCTCAACGACCGTCGCGGCTCGCTCACCATCGACGACGAGGGCACGCCTACACAGCGCAATGTGCTGATCGAGAACGGCCGTCTGGTCGGGCTGATGCAGGACCGCCAGAACGCCCGCCTGATGGGCGTGAAGCCGACCGGCAACGGCCGTCGCCAGAGCCACGCCTACGCGCCGATGCCGCGCATGACCAACACCTTCATGCTGGGCGGCGACAAGGACCCGAAGGAGATCATCGCCTCGGTGAAGAAGGGCCTCTATGCCGCCAACTTCGGCGGCGGCCAGGTCGACATCGTCTCGGGCAAGTTCGTGTTCAGCTGTACCGAAGCCTACATGATCGAGAACGGCAAGCTCGGCCGGCCGGTCAAGGGCGCCACGCTGATCGGCGCGGGCTCGGAAGCCCTCACGAAGGTCAGCATGGTCGGCAACGACATGTCGCTGGATCCGGGCATCGGGACTTGCGGCAAGGACGGCCAGGGCGTGCCGGTCGGCGTCGGCCAGCCGACCTTGCGCATCGACGCGCTCACCGTCGGCGGCACGGCGACCGGCTAGCTACTCGGCCTTGGCTGGCGCCTTGGTGTAGTCGGCGTCGCTCACCGGCTCGAACCAGCTCGTAGCCCGACCCTGGTCGTCGGTCTCCGACATGGCGAGGTGACACATCATCGTGCCGGGCGCCGAACCGTGCCAGTGCCGCGCGTTGGGCGGAATGACCACCGTATCGCCTGCCATGATCTCCTGCACCGCCTCGCCCTCGAGCTGGTAGCGGCCGACGCCCGACAGCACGTAGAGGATCTGGCCGACCGCATGTTGGTGCCAATTGGTGCGTCCGCCCGGCATGAACGTCACGCGCGAGGCGCGCAGCCGCGAGGGCCCCTCGGGCGCGTAGACCGGATCGGACAGGACGGCGCCGACGAAGTTGGCGACCTCTGCCTTGGCGGTCGGACGGGATGCGGCTCGCATGATTCTCGGTTTCATGGGCGTTCCTCCTTACGATGCGTAGAGACCCTTTGCTTCGGCCATACTGACACAAAACGATTCGATTGCATCGAGGGTCGGCGTATCGATGCCGGCGCTCCGAGCAAAGGCGACCGGCGCCCGCACGATCGATTCGATCTCCATCGGCCGGCCGAGATCGTAATCCTGCAGGATCGACGGACGGTGGGTGGAATAGACCCGCTTGGCCCCGTAGCGAACGTCCGGACTGTCGTCGAGCTTCACGCCGTGCGCGGCCGCGACCGCAAGCGCCTCGGCATGGGCCTGCCGCGTCAAACGATTGACCAGCGGTATCCCCTGGACCGTCACGGCTTGCCCGGTGATCAGGCAGATCGTGGAGCCGGTGAGGTTGGCCATCAGCTTGTGCCAGATGTCGTAGCGGATATCGCGCGTTGCCGGCGAGCCGATCTCAGCCGCGATCAGGGCGGCGCGCAGCGCGTCGACCCTCGGGCTCGGGCGATCGTCGATCTCGGCCACCCAGAGCGCGTTGCGGTCGGGCTGCTCGTTGTGCACGACGCCGGGCTCGATGACGTGGTTGGGCGAAGTGATGCAGCCTCCCAAGACGCGATCGAAGCCGATCGCCTTGGCGAGCGCCCCGCCTGGATCCAGCCGCGACAGGTCGGGCGCCGACGGACGCGACGCGGCGAGGCCATTGCCATACCACCAGGGAATACCGTTCAGCGCGAAGACGACGGGCGTGTCGGCGCGCAGCAGCGGCCCTACGCCTTCGGCAAGAGCGGCAAGTCCCGTCGCCTTCAGGGTCGAGATCACCGCGTCCTGCGGCCCGAGATCGGCCGGACGGTCGCTCGCCTTCACCTTCGCCACGATCTTCCGGTCGCCCGCCAGCAGGGTCAGCCCTTTGGCGCGGATCGCCTCCAGATGGGCGCCGCGTGCGACAACCGAAACATCGTTGCCGGCGTGGGCCAGTCGCGCCGCAAAGTTCCCGCCAATGGCGCTGCGCCGAAGACGCAGATCTTCACGGCTTGGTCTCGGTGAACCGCAGCGACTCGAGGAAGCGCGTTGCCGCACTCATCGATTTCAGGTCACCCTTGCTCGTGACCAGCATCCGGTAGAGTCGATCCTTCACGATGTAGGTGCGCATCATCACGCTGGAGGCGTTGGTGTCCTCGATGTCGAGGGCATAGCCGTCCCAACCCTGCGAGGTGATCGGCCCGTCCCGCACGTACTTGAAACGGCTGCGCGGAAAGGCCTTCTCGGCCTCGCCACGGCCGAGATCGCGGGCCATCTCCTTGGTGTCGCGGCTGGAGAACCAGCCAGGCTCGTAGTCGACATAGTCGAAATCGAACAGCTCGTCGTCGCGCTTGGACTGCCAGGCCACGCGCTCGCCGGCGTGGCCCTTTTCCTTTTCGGCGGCCGTGGTCTTCACGGCCGGCGCCGGCATTTCCAGCCGGAACCTGAGGTCGCTGCCGACAACGGTCTGCCAATCGGCAGGCTGCGCGCCGGCGGGTTGCGCACTGGCCATGGTCGGCACCATCAGGAAAGAGAAAACGAGGAGACGACGCTTCATGCTGGCGGCACCAGGTCCTTGCGGCCCGACCAGTCCCAGGCAAGACCGGTGCGCGAGACGCCGAGCAGCAGCCCGTGCAGTTCCTTGGGATGGATCCAGCCGCCGTCGGGATCGGTGACCGGGTCGGCGCCACGCGGCGTGTAGCGCGCGTTGGCATCGAGCAGGCGCTGACGCACATCAGGCCAGTCGTGGACCTCGACGTAGCACATGTAGAGCGAGTCGCCGTGCTTGTGGGCATAGCGGCCCATGGCATGCACGTTGTCGGTAACCTGGCTCAACTCGATACGGTCGAGCCGATTGGGTGGATCGAACAGGGTGAGCGTGCCGATATAGCCGAAGCGCTCGCTGCCGATCTCGCTGAAGCGCGACGGATCGAGCCCGAACAGACCAGCATAGACCGCGGCGGCGCGCCGCCAGTCGCTCATCAATGTGTTGGTCGTCTCGTAGAGAAAGGACACCGGGCCGACGCGCGGCCTGTAGGTGCTCTCGGAAATGACGATCGGCAGGCCGAAGGTGGCGTCCTGTGCGAGGTAGAGCTGTTCGGCGTCACGATCGTAGGCGATGCCGAGCCCTTCCCAGCGCTTCACCATGCTGTCGAGATCGGCAGTGCAGTAGCCCGCCGTCATCAGTCCTTCGCCGCGCCCGGCGAGGAAATCCTGCGCAAGGCCTGCGCCATCGGGCTCACAGAGTTCGAACTCGCTCTCGCCGACCGCGAGGATCGTGCGCCTGGCGCCGAGATGGCGGCTATGGTCGCGACGTGAGATTTCGCAGCCCAGCAACTGGCCAAAGCGCTGCGCCGCTTTGGCGGCGTCGTGGACGGCTATCTGGACGCGATCGCAACGGTCGAGCATGGCTCTGAGTCTATCTCAGTAGGAATAGTCGCGAAACAGCGGCGCGAAGGAGCCCTGCCACTCGCCCTGCCATTTCGCCAGCAGCTCGTCGGCCGGCGCCAATCCGCTGTCGATCGTGCGGTCGAGCGGAAACAGATGGACCGATTCGTCGTTGCCACGCTCGTCGAGACATCGGCGCGCTTTCAGCCCGGCATGGGCAAGCGCCACGACCTCACGTGCCAGTTCATTCAACGGCCGGCCATGGAACACGGTGGCCAACCCCGTCTTGGGTGTCTCGGCGCGGAGGAAATCGTGATCCGCGGCAGTCCAGTCCTTCACCAGGTCCCAGGCGCCATCGAGCGCACCCTGATCGTAAAGCAGGCCGACCCACAGGGCCGGCAGGGCGTTCAGCGCCGCCCACGGACCCGAATCGGCGCCACGCATTTCAAGGTAGCGCTTCAGCCGGACCTCGGGGAAGGCGGTGGTGACGTGATCGCCCCAGTCGTTGAGGGTCGGCAGCTCGCCCGGCCGTGCCGGCAGCTTGCCCTTCATGAAATCACGAAAGTTCTGGCCGGAGGCGTCGATGTACTTGCCGTCGCGATAGACGAAGTACATCGGCACATCGAGCATGTAGTCGACGTAGCGCTCGAAGCCAAAACCGTCCTCGAACACGAACGGCAGCACGCCGCAGCGATCGGGGTCGGTATCCGTCCAGATGTGGCTGCGGTAGCTCTTGAAGCCCACGGCCTTGCCCTCGACGAAAGGCGAATTGGCGAACAGCGCCGTCGCCACCGGCTGCAGCGCCAGCGACACCCGGAACTTCTTCACCATGTCGGCTTCCGAGCCGAAGTCGAGGTTGGTCTGGACGGTGCAAGTGCGCAGCATCATGTCGAGGCCGAGCTTGCCCTTCTTGGGCATGTACTCGCGCATGATCTTGTGGCGCCCCTTCGGCATCCAGTGGACGTCCTCGCGCTTCCATTGCGGCGCGAAGCCGAGGCCGATG
>JAQSDW010000194.1 GCA_029946105.1 Reyranella sp.
CTAGGGTCCGACCGGTATGACATTCCTGTTTCGACGCCGGCTGCTGGCCGGAACAGCCGCGGCCATGGTCGCGGCCATCGGCCCGCGACCGTCCGGCGCCGTCGTCATCCTCGACAGCACCTGGCGGGCCGAAGGCGGCCGACCCGGCCGCGAGGATGAGGGCTTCGGCGCGCATGTGGCGTTGGCCGCCCAACCGCAGTTCGCCAGCGTCATGGCTTTGTCCGAGGACGACGGCGAGTCGTGGGACATCGCTTCCGGCACCTGGATCGGCAACATGCCGGGACCGGACGGAGCGACCGAGGCCGTGGTCCTGACCTCCGGCCACAACTTCGAGCCGGGCGAAGGCCCGGACCACTATCTCTACCGCACCGGCGGCGGCACGGTGCTGCACGGCGTGCGCCTGGACACGCATCCACAATACAATCGCAGCAACGAGGAGCGCAGCGGCTACGACGCGGCGATCGTGCGTCTCGACGGCCCGGTGACCGATGCCGGCCCGCCGCCGGCGCTCTATGCCGGCCGCGACGAACTGGGCAAGCCGGTCGTCATGGTGGGCTACGGCATGCGCGGCATCGGCTCGGTGGGCGAGAACGCCGACTACAATGCGTCGGGAGGAGAGCGGGCGGCTGCGACCAACGTGATCGACGAGGTGATGGATGCCGTCGTGCCGCCGCCCCGGGGCGCCGACGCCGGCAACTGGCTACAGGTCAAGCTCAGGCGCGAGAGCGAGGGCGCGGGCCGGCTCGATGGCTTGCTGGGCTCGGGCGACAGCGGCGGCTCGACCTGGATGCGGACCGGGGCGGGTTGGGCAATCGTCGGTATCAATGCCAACGGCACCGGCAACGCGACCTACGGCGAGTATTCGGAATTCGCTCGCGTCTCGGGCCTGCGCGGCTGGATCCTGCAACTGGCGCCTCAGGCACGGTTCGTGGCCTAGCGTCGGCCCTGCAGGATGACAATCTGAGCCCGCCACGCTAAACCGCCGCCTCCATGATCCTGTTCCCCGCCATCGATCTGAAGGACGGCAAGTGCGTTCGCCTGCTGCGTGGCGACATGGCACGGGCCACGGTGTTCAACGACAGCCCGGCTGCACAGGCCAAGTCATTCGCCCAGGCCGGCTGCGAATGGCTGCATCTGGTCGATCTCAACGGCGCGGTCGAAGGCCATCCGGTCAACCGCGCCGCGGTCCAGAGCATCTTGAAAGAAATCGAGGTGCCGACGCAGCTCGGCGGCGGCATCCGCACCATCGAGAGCATCGCCCAGTGGATCGAAGCCGGCGTGAAGCGCGTCATCCTGGGCACCATCGCGGTCAAGGAGCCGGGCCTGGTGAAGGCCGCCTGCAAGCAGTGGCCGGGCCAGATCGCGGTCGGCATCGACGCCCGCGAGGGCATTGTCGCCGTCGACGGCTGGACCAAGCAGAGTTCAGTGCGGGCGCTCGACCTGGCGCTGCGCTTCGAGGACGCGGGCGTTGCCGCCATCATCTACACCGACATCGACCGTGACGGCGCCATGGGCGGCGTCAATGTCGATGCCACGGTGACGCTCGCCCAGCATCTCACCACGCCGGTGATCGCCTCGGGCGGCGTCAGCTCGCTCGACGATCTGCGCGAACTGCGGCCGGCCGAGGAGCATGGCATCATCGGCGCCATCGTCGGCCGCGCGCTCTACGACGGCCGGGTGACCGTGCCCGACGCCATCCGGGTGCTGAAAGGCGAGTGAGATCATGCTCAAGGTCCGCATCATCCCCTGCCTCGACGTGAAGGACGGCCGCTCCGTCAAGGGCGTGCAGTTCGTCGAACTGCGCGACGCCGGCGATCCGGTCGAGCAGGCACGCGCCTACGACGCCGCCGGCGCCGACGAACTCACCTTCCTCGACATCACCGCCAGCCACGAGAACCGCGATACCATCTTCGACGTCGTCAGCCGCACGGCCGAGCAGTGCTTCATGCCGCTGACCGTGGGCGGCGGCGTGCGCACGGTGGAGGACATCCGGAAGCTCCTGCTGGCCGGCGCCGACAAGGTGTCGATCAACTCCGCCGCCGTGACCAGGCCCGAGTTCGTACGCGAGGCCGCCCAGAAGTACGGCGACCAGTGCATCGTCGTCTCGATCGACTCACGCCAAACCGCACCTGGCAAATGGGAGGTCTTCACCCATGGCGGCCGCAAGAGCACCGGCCTCGACGCCGTCCAGTGGGCACGCCGCATGGCTGGATCGGGCGCGGGCGAGATCCTGCTGACCTCGATGGACCGCGATGGCACCAAGTCGGGTTTCGACCTGGAACTGACGCGCGCCGTCTCGGATGCCGTGCCGGTGCCGGTGATCGCCTCGGGCGGCGTCGGCACCCTCGATCACCTGGTCGACGGCGTGACGCAGGGCGGCGCCTCGGCGGTGCTCGCCGCCTCGATCTTCCATTTCGGCGAGTTCACCATCGCCCAGGCGAAAGAACATCTCGCCCGCGCCGGCGTTCCGATACGACAAATCTCGCGCGCGGCGTGAAATTGGCGTAAAATGGTCCCAACGATAGACTAAGGGGCGCCCCTCCAAGAGGCGCCAGGATGCGTAGGTCCGCCCTTCCCCCGGGGCGGCGGAGTTCTTTCCCCGATGGCCAAAAAGAAAAAAGCGAAGAACAAGGCGCAGAACGGCAAGCGTCAGGATCGTATTGTCACGATCGACGAGCACGTCCTCGATCGGCTCTATCTCGTGATCGACAGCCGCAAGGGCGCCGACCCCGACACGTCCTACACCGCCCGCCTGTTCAGCCGCGGCCGCGCCCAGATCGCCAAGAAACTGGGCGAGGAAGCCGTCGAAGCG
This sequence comes from Reyranella sp., assembly GCA_029946105.1. GTDB lineage: Bacteria > Pseudomonadota > Alphaproteobacteria > Reyranellales > Reyranellaceae > Reyranella. The sequence continues at coordinate 2,813 of JAQSDW010000194.1, forward strand.
CTGATCGAGGGCATCAAGGGCGACCGGCCGAAGCTCGTCGCCGAAAGCGCCGACTTGCTCTACCACCTGCTGACCCTGTGGGCCGCGACCAACGTCAGGCCCAAGGCCGTGTGGACCGAGTTGGCGCGCCGCGAAGGCCTGTCGGGCATCGCCGAGAAGGCGTCACGCAAGAGGTAGCGAGCTTCGGTATAGTTGTCGGCACGACAATTAAGCCGGAGTCCGTCATGCCTGCCTACGACCGCAACAATATCTTTGCCCAGATCCTGCGCGGCGAAGCTCCTTGCACGAAGCGCTACGAGGACGAGTTCGCGCTGGCCTTCGACAACATCCATCCGGCGGCGCCCGTCCACGTGCTCGTGGTGCCGAAGGGCGAGTATGTTTCCAACGCCGACTTCAGCGCCTCGGCGCCCGCCGAGCTGATCACGGGATTCTGGCGCGCCGTCGGAAGAGTGGCCAAGGAGCTCGGCCTCGACGAACCCGGCTATCGTCTCATCGCCAATACCGGTCCCGAGGCCAATCAGATCGTCTTCCATTTCCACGTCCATGTGATCGGCGGCCGACATATGAGAGGTGTCAGCGGCAGCACACCGAGGCCCGGCGACGGAACATGATCCTGCGCCGCGCGCTGCTGGCGGCCGGCCTTTCGGCGCCCCTGGCCGCTCCCCTGGCCGCTCCCCTGGTCGCCCACGCCCAAAGCCCCTGGAAAGGCTATTACGCCGCCGGCATGACGCAACGGCTGGTGAAGTTCGCCGGCAGCGAGGGGACGACCCTTGCCGGCATCTTGCTGTTGCCGCGCTGGAGCGAACTGCAGAAAGTGCCCGGCGTGGTCCTGATCGCCGGCAGCGGGCCCACCGATCGCAACGGCAACAATCCGCTGGTGCCGGAACGTATCGATCTCCTGAAGCTGATCGCCGAGCGGCTGGCCGAAGCCGGCATCGCCAGCCTGCGCTATGACAAGCGTGGTGTCGGCGCCTCGACCTCGCGGCCCTCCGGAACACTGGAGGAGCAGGAGCGGTTCTTCGCCTGGGACAACAGCGTGGGCGACGTCGCCGCCGCGCACGGCGAACTCCTCAAGCACGACGAGATCAAGTCCTACGCCACGGCACTGCTGGGCCACAGCGAAGGCGGCCTGCTGGCGCTGGCCGCCGCCAAGGAGTTGGGCGCCGCGACGAAGGGCGTGCGCAAGCTGCATGCCCTGGTCCTCGCGGCCACGCCCGGCCGGCCGTTGGCCGAGATCGTGCGCGCGCAGATCGCCCGCAATGCGCCGTCGCTGCTCGAGTCGGCCGAACGGACGATGGCGGCCGTGATGGCTACCGGCCGAGTGCCGGCCGGCCTGCCGCGCGAACAGCAGATACTGTTTCCGCCCTATGCCGGCCCGTTCCTGCAAAGCCTTCTGTCGTTCGATCCGGCCCAGGCGTTGGCCGAGCTCGACATTGCCTGCCTTCTCCTGCAGGGCGCCGCCGACCGTCAGGTCCTGCCGATGGGCGATGTCCAGCCGCTGATCGATGCGCTGGGCCAACGCGGCGCCTCGGGCGAAGCGGTGATCTTTCCGGCGGTCAGCCACAATCTCAAGCTTGTCTCCGGACCGGCCGACCTGGGATTCACGGGGCCCCTGGCCCCCACTGTCGCCGACAGACTGGTGAGCTGGCTCCGGCCGCTGCTGGGTGCTTGAGGTTGGGCGCTTGAGCATGCGCGCTTGATCGCGCGCCATGGCCGGCCGATCATTGCAGGCAAAATTGGAGGAAGCGACATGGCTGTGACCGTTCGCCCGGTGACCGAGGCGGTGGGCGCGGAAATTTCCGGCGTCGATCTCAGGAAGCTCAGCGACCAGGATTTCGCCGCGATCGAGCAGGCCTGGTACGCCCATTCGATGATCCTGCTGCGCGGCCAGCAGCTCGGCGACGACGACCTCCTCGCCTTCAGCCGGCGCTTCGGCGAGCTCGACCCGCCGCCCAACCAGGAGCGCGGCCGCATCAGCCCGCCGGGCTATCCCGAGGTCTATGTCGTCTCCAATGTGCTCGACGCCAAGGGCGACCCGATCGGCGCGCTGGGCGACGGCGAGGCGGTCTGGCACACCGACATGAGCTATCTCGACACGCCGCCCGACGCCTCGATGCTCTATTCGCTGGAAATCCCGCCGACCGGCGGCAACACCTGGTTCACCAGCATGCAGGCGGCTTGCGATGCCCTGCCGGCCGATCTGCGCCAGAAGATGGAAGGCCGCCGGGTCAAGCACGACGGCACCTACAATTCCGGCGGCTACCTGCGCAAGGGCGTGACGCCGACCGACGATCCGATGGCAGCACCCGGCGCCTGGCATCCGGCCATCCTGCGCCACCCGGTGAACGGCCGCGCCACGCTCTATCTCGGCCGGCGGCGCAATTCCTATGTCGAGGGCTATTCGAAGCCTGAGTCGGATGCCGTGCTCGAGGCGCTGTGGGCGCACGTCACGCAGAAGCGCTTCGTCTACGAGCATGTCTGGAAGCTGGGCGACCTGGTGATGTGGGACAACCGTTCCACCATGCATCGCCGCGATCCGTTCGATTCAGCGGCGCGGCGCGTCATGCACCGCACCCAGATCAAGGGCAGCCACAGGCCGGCGGCGTTCGCCGCCTGAACGAACAGAAGAAAACACCGGAGGGAATCATGCGGCGGCAGAAGAAATTCTATGCCTGGGGCTATGCCGACGAAGATCTCTCGCCCGAGGAGATCAAGCCCTGGGAGGCCGAGATCGCCCAGCGCTACGGCCTCTCCGGCTTCGATGTGACGCCGCCGCCCAAGCCCGACGAGATCACGCTGCGCAAACCGCGCGTAGAAGTGCCGGCGGCGCTGCAGTCGATGGTGCGGACCGATCACCTGACGCGGCTGGAGCACAGCTACGGCAAGGCGGGGTTCGATGCGATGCGCATGTTCATGCGCTCGGTGCCGAACCCGCCCGACGCGGTGGCGTTCCCCGAAAACGAGCAGGATATCGTCAAGGTGCTGGACTGGTGCGACCGCATCGGCGCCAAGGCGATCCCCTACGGTGGCGGCTCGTCGGTGGTGAAGGGCATCGAACCGGCGGCGTCCTTCGACAAAGTCGTCACCATCTCGACGCGCGAGATGGACAAGATCCTGGAGGTCGACACGGTGAGCCATGCCGCGCGCATCCAGGGCGGCATCTACGGGCCCGCGATCGAGGACGCGCTGCGCGACACACCCTTCACCATGCGCCACTACATGCAGGCCTACCGCTGCTCGACGCTGGGTGGCTGGATCGCCACGCGTTCGGGCGGCCACTACGCCACGCTCTACACCCACATCGACGATTTCGTGGAGAGCACGCGGGTGGTGACGCCGGCCGGCACGCTGGAGACGCGCCGCCTGCCGGGTTCCGGCGCCGGCCCCAGCCCGGACCGCATGTTCATCGGCTCCGAGGGCATTTTGGGCATCATCACCGAAGCGTGGGTGCGCTTGCGCAAAAAGCCCACCTTCCGTGCCTCGGCCAGCGTGCGCTTCAAGGATTTCTTCACCGGCGCCGATGCGGTGCGCGAGATCACCCAGGCAGGCCTCTATCCCGCCAACTGCCGCCTGCTCGAGGCGCGCGAGGCGCTGCCCGGCATTCCGTGGAGCAACGAAGAGGCCGTCCTCGTGCTGGCCTTCGAATCGGCCGACCATCCGCTCGATGCCTGGATGGCGCGCGCGCTGGAAATCTGCCGCGACCATGGCGGCGTGGCCGATGCGAGCGGTGGCGACGACGAGAACGCCCACCGCTCTGGTGCTGCCGGCGCCTGGCGCCAGAAGTTCATCCGTGCGCCTCACTACAGCGAGCATGCCGTGGCACGCGGGATTCTCAGCTCGACCTTCGAGACCTCGATGACCTGGGAGCGCTTCCGCGACTTCCATCAGAAGATCACGAAGGTTGCCCGCGACACGATCAAACGCGTGACCGGCCGCGAGGGCACCGTCACCTGCCGCTTCACCCACGTCTATCCCGACGGACCGTGCTGCTACTTCACTTTTGGCGGGATCCTCGACAAGACGAAGGCGTTAGAACAGTTCATGGAGGTGCTGTCGACTTGCACCGCGGCAACGGTCGAGCATGGCGGCACGACCACGCATCACCACGCCGTCGGCCGCTTCCACCGGCCGTTCTACGACAAGCAGCGACCCGAACTGTTCGCCCGCGCGTTACGCGGTGCCAAGCGCGAGCTCGATCCCAAGGGCATGATGAATCCGGGCGTGCTGATCGATCCCTGATTGGCGCGCGGGGATGGGTGCGCAGGTGGGCGAGCGTTCAAGCCCGCTGCGGCCACAACAAGAAGACGAGCGTAAAGGCATGTTTCAGCAGGAGTATCGCGCCGATGGCGACGAAGATGCATCCGGCCGCCACGAGGTAATCGTCGACCTCGCCGGTATAGATGATGGTATTGGGAATCTTGATCATGTCGATGCAGATCTCGGCGATCAGTCCCAGCACCAGCTGCCCGACACCGTAATGATGGCAGTTTTCGTCGAGCCGCTCCTGCTCAGCCTCGTCCGGCACGCCCGTCAGACCGAAGATCACGCGCAATGCCTTGCGCTCTTCGAGGGCGACGCCGAGGCCGATCATGATGATGCCGATGCCGCTCACGATATCCATCGGTTCATGGAGATCCGGCCGGTTCCACAGCATCAGCCACACCTGATGTACGGCCAGAACTTGGGCGAAGACGATAATCAACTCAAGGAGCGCGATCGTATAGCGAGAGATCAAGCCCCTCGCCAAGAAACGGAACAACGCCACTACACACTTCCCCATGCCGACCGGACTCTGCGACAATGCTTGGTCCGGCAATTGGTTGCGGGGCGTCCAATCGCACACGACGACCGACTTGGCTACAATCGCCGCGTGACCGCTATTGTTTGCGATATTCCCTTGAGACGTTTGAAGCTAGTCTGCCCGACGCCTCCAGGCACCAAGCGCTGATCATGATCGACTGGCTATACACGCTGCCGGACACTCTGACCTTGGCGATATCCGCCCTGTCCCTGGCTATTGCGATTCTCATCCTGCCGTCGCTGGTCCGGCGGCTGCCCGGCCTCAATCCCAGTGTCGAGAACAGCGACTTCGTCCTGCGCCTGCAATCCACGCTGTTTACGATGACGAGTCTGGTCCTCGCCTTCACTTTGGTGGAGGCGGAAAGCAATTTTCGCAAGGTCGATGCCCTGGTCTCGACCGAGGCGTCGCAGATCAACCGCCTCGACCGCCTGCTGGCGCGCTATGGCGACGACTCCGCCGGCGCCATCCGCCCGCACCTGCGCGCCTATGCCGAGTCGATTGTCCGCGATGAATGGCCCGAAATGCTCCACCGCCGGCAAAGCGAAAAGACGCGCCAGGCCTTTGCGCCGATCGCACGCGACGTCCTTTCCATCGATCCCGGGCAAGGTCGACAAGCGATCATCTATGCCGAAATCCTGCGCTCCTTCGACATGATCGCGGAGTCGCGCGACGCCAGACTCAATGCCGTGTCGGTCGGCCTGCCTGTGGCTTACTGGCACGTCGTCCTGTTTTCGGTCCTCATGCTGCTTTTTGTCAGCAGCACCATGGAGCTGACGGCGTTCCGCGCCTATGTCCTGGCCGCGCAGATGTCGGTGATGGGCGCCTTCATCGGCTTCGTGTTCATCATGGACCAGCCCTTCAAGGGCCAGATGGCGGTGGACGCCCAGCCCATCGTCCAGGCGATCACGCTCATCGATGCTCGCAAAGGCGGCGCTTCACCGTAGCGCGCACCTGCAGGGCTTACCTAGCGGGCTCGCTTGAGGACTTGCCGTTGTAGCCCTCGAGAAGGCTGAACCGACTATGTCCTGTCGCTTCTGTAGACCGCGTTCTCGGCGCGCGTATCGGCGATCGAGAACCAGCGGTGCTGATTGGCGCGGAACTGGCGCCAGTTCGCCAGGACTCTCTTAAGCTGTTCGTTCTGCGCCGCCTCCTCGTCGAGCACCGACTCGAGCGCCACCCGCAAGGCCTTGATGATCTCGTCGTTCAGCACCGACAGTTGCGTGCCGGCCGCCACCAGGCGGGCGATGGCGACGGCGTTCTTGGCGTCGTAGGACGCCAGCATCTCCGTCATCGCATAGCTGCAGGCGTACTTCAGGACCGCCTGATAGCGCGGCGGCAGGCTCGCCCACGCGGCCTTGCCGATGAAGAGCTGATTGACCGCTTCGAGCTCCATCACACCCGGCGTGTAGTAGTACTTGGCGACCTTGTTGAAGCCGAGCTTCTCGTCGTCGTAGGGGCCGACCCATTCGCAGGCGTCGATCGTGCCGCGCTCCAGCGCCGGATAGATGTCGCCACCGGCGATCTGCTGCGGCACCGCGCCGAGCTTGGCCATTACCTTGCCGCCGAAACCCGCGGTGCGCATTTTCAGGCCGACGAAATCGGCCGGCGTCTTCAGTTCCTTGCGGAACCAGCCGAACATCTGGCCGCCGGTCTGGCCGCACGGCAGGGCGACGACGTTGAAGCTGTCATAGACCTCGTTCATCAGCTTCTGGCCGTCGCCGAACATCATCCAGGCATTGTGCATGCGCGGGGTGAAGCCGAACGGCACCGAGCCATCGAAGATGAAAGTCGGATTCTTGCCGATGTAATAGCCGGTGTAGGTCTGGCCGCACTCGACGGTGCCGTTGGCCACTGCATCCAGCACCTGCAGGCTGGGCACGATCTCGCCGGCACCGAACGGCTGCAGCGCGAACTTGCCGTCGGTCATCTCGCCGGTCACGCGGCTGATGGTCTGGGCGGCGCCATAGAGCGTGTCGAGGCTCTTGGGGAAGCTCGAGGTCAGGCGCCACTTCACGTTCTCGTTGGTCTGCTGACCGAACGCGGGAGAGGCGGCGAGGGCAGCGAGCGACGCGGCGGCCGGGGCGAATTGTCGACGGGTGACGGTCATGGGGTCTCCTCCGGTTTTGATTTGTTGGCGAAATATTAGGCCGGCATCTCTGGTATCGCTACCAGAAAAGTGCCATTTCGGATCAACTGGCGTTGCAGCCGCCGTTGATCGGAATGGCCGCGCCGCTGATGTCGCGGCCGCCAGGCCGCACAGGAAGGCGGCGAGCCACGCCCTCCATCGCCACGAATCGACCCGACGGCTGGCGCGAGGCCATGAAGGAACGGATCGCCTCGTCGCGCGCCAAACCCTTCTCGGCCATGAATTCCGCCAGTCGCTGTTCGATGGTGGGCGTTGGCGACGAGCCGGGGCAGGAAATCGCGCCGGCGCATGTCGGACAGCGAGAGCCGCGCGGTGTGAAAGGCGGCCGAAAGATTGACCGCCAGCGTCCGATCCCACTCCTCGGTCTTGAAATCATCGAGCGGCGAGAAATGGCGGACGACGGCATTGTTGATCACGATGTCGACTGCCCCGAAGGTACGCTCGGCGGTTTCGACCAGGTCGGTGATCTGGCTCGGCACGCCGAGATCGGCTTCATGATGGAGCGCGCGCACACCGTGACTGTCCTCGAGATGCCGGCGCTGTCGCTCGATCTCCGCCGAAGCGCCGAACCCGCTCAACATGACGTAGCAACCCCGAGCGGCGAGCTGCTCCGCCATGGTGGAGCCAAGCCCCTGTGTCGAGCCGGTGACCAGCGCGCACTTGTCTTTCAGCATGTGGTTCCTTCAGGTGCTCTCGCGCTGGACGATCTCGAAACCGACGTCGATCCTCACGCGCTCCGACGGTGCACCCAGCAGGCGATTGACGAGCAGTTCGGCGCTGCGCCTCCCGATCTCGTCGCGCGGAATCCGCAGCGTCGTCACCGTGGGAACCGCGTGGCGCAGCAGGTCGAGGTCATCGAAGCTCGCGATGGCGACGCGACCGGGAACCGCCCAGCCGCGGCGCTGGCACTCGAACAGCGCGCCCACGGCCAGCACGTCGCCGGCGAAAAAGCAGGCGTCGAGACCGGGATGAGTCTGGATCAACCTCACCAAGGCGTCAGCGCCCTCGGCGAAACCGCCGGGGGCCTCGAGCACGAGGCTGGGATCCGCTGGCAGCCCGAGCTCTTTCAGCGCGGCGAAATAGCCGTGACGGCGCTCCTCCGAGCGGTCATTGTCACGCAGCGGCAACGTCACGAAGCCGATCTTGCGGTAGCCGAGGCGACCGAGATGCGCAGTCATCGCCCGGGCGGCCTCGAAGTTCGAGTAGCTCACCACCATGTCGAGCGGCTCGGCGGGAAGATTGCCGGTCTCGATCACCGGCACGCCGGTCTTGGCGACGAGGTCGCGGACCTGCTTGCTGTGCGTCGTGTTGTGCAACACGAGACCACAGACACGTTGGGCCAGCAGGGCCGAGACGAGGGCCTCCTCGTCTTCGAGATGGTGTCCGCTATTGGCGATCATCAGGTGAAAGCCGTTGGTGCGCAGTACATCGGAGATCGCCTGTACCATGTTGGCGTACAGCGAGTTGCGAATGCTGGGCACGATCAGGCCGACGACATTCGAGCGCTTGGAGGACAGGCTGCCGGCAATGCGGTTGGGCAGGTAGCCGAACTCGCGCACGGCGGCATCGACTTTGCGCCGCATCTTCTCCGACACCGTCGAGGGTTCACGGAGCGCACGCGACACCGTCATCGGCGAGACGCCGGCGTGGCGCGCAATGTCGCTCATCTTGATGTCTGCGCCGCCATCGCGCCTCGGTTTATCACTCATCCTGCGCCGCTCATCCCGCTCCCGCTCTTCATTGACGATTTCGATACAGCGAGATTATAGGATGGTAGCGATACCAAGAGAATGACAGACTGCGTGGATACGGCAGGCGGAGGAAAAATATGGCTGGTGAGATGTTGGGATTTGTCGGTGTCGGACGCATGGGCGGCCCGATGGCCTCGCGCCTGCTCGATGCAGGCTATCGCCTCTGCATCTATGACCTGTCCGAAGCGGCAACGGCGCCCCTGGTGGCCCGCGGCGCCGAGCTTGCGGCCTCGCCGGCCGAAGTGGCGTCGGCCGCCGACATCGTCCTTGTCAGCCTGCCGACGCCGGACATCGTGCGGCAGGTCGTGCTGGGCGGAAACGGCGGCATCATCAACGGCTCGAAGGTGCGCCTTCTGATCGACCTCTCGACCACCGGACCCAGTGTTGCCACCGAAGTAGCCGCCCAGCTCGCCGAACGCCGGATCGGTTGGGTCGATGCGCCGGTGAGCGGCGGCGTGACCGGCGCCAAGGCCGGAACGCTCGCCGTCATGGTGTCGTGCCCGAAGCCTGCCTTGGTGGAGATCGAGCCGGTCCTGAAGGTCTTCGGCCGGCTGTTCTACACCGGAGAGAAGCCGGGCCTCGCCCAGACGGCGAAGCTCGCCAACAACCTGCTCGCGGCGACCGCGATCGTGGCGACCTCGGAGGTGATGGCTATGGGCGTCAAGGCCGGGCTCGATGCCAAGGTCCTGATCGACATCATCAATGCCTCGAGCGGACGCAACAGCGCGACCCAGGACAAGTTCCCGCGCGCGGTGCTGCCGGGCACCTTCGATTTCGGCTTCACCACCGCTCTTTCCTACAAGGACGTTCGCCTCTGCATCGAGGAGGCCGAAGCGATGGGCATTCCCATGGTCGTGGGTGCCGCGGTTCGCCAGATGCTGGCCGTCACCAAGGCCCGGTTCGGAGGCGATTCGGATTTCACCTTCGTCGCCAAGGTCCTGGAGGAGTGGGCGGGTGTAGAAATCCGCGGCTGATGACCTATGCCGCCATTGCCGCGCGCGGTTGCGGGCGGCGGTAGCTCAGCGCCTCGGCGATGTGCAGGCGGCGCACCGAGTCCGCACCATCGAGATCGGCCAGGGTGCGCGCCACGCGAAGCGTGCGGTGCCAGGCACGAGCCGAGAGGCCGAGTCGTTCAGCGGCCCGCGTGAGCAGGGCACGGCCCTCGGCATCGGGCTCGGCGATGGCGGCCAGCAGGGCGCCGTCTGTGTCGGCATTGCAGCGCGCCTTGGACCAGTTGCGCGCCCTGTCCGAGAGCAGGCCGGAAGCTGGATCGGCCTCGACCGCATTAAGCTTGCCTTTGCGATCGAGCTCGGCCAGCCGCTCGCGCTGCACGGCGCGCGCGGCGGCGACTCGGGCCGCGACATCGGCCGAGCTTTCGGCCGGCGGTGGCAAGGCGAGGTCGGCGGCGCCGACCGCAGGCACGTCGATGCAGAGATCGATGCGGTCGAGCAACGGCCCCGACAGCTTGCCCTGGTAGTCGGCACCGCAGCGCGGCGCGCGGCCACAAGATCGCGCCGGCTCCATGAGATGGCCGCAGCGGCAGGGGTTCATCGCCGCCACGAGCTGGAAACGCGCCGGATAGGTCACGTGGGCCGACGCGCGCGCCACGGTCACGCGGCCCGATTCGAGTGGCTGGCGCAACGCCTCCAGGGATGCGCGGCTGAACTCCGGCAATTCATCGAGGAACAGCACGCCATGGTGGGCGAGCGAGACCTCGCCCGGCCGCACGCGCTGGCCGCCGCCGATCAGCGCCTGCAGGGTCGCCGAATGGTGAGGGTCGCGGAAATTGCGGCGACGGCTCAGCTTGCCCTCGGTGAGGTCGCCCGCCAGCGAGCGCACCATGGACGCTTCCAGCGCTTCATCGGGTTCGAGCGGTGGCAGCAGGCCGGGCAGACGCGCGGCCAACATAGACTTGCCCGAGCCTGGCGGGCCGATCATCAGCAGGTTGTGGCCGCCGGCTGCTGCTACTTCGAGCACGCGCTTGGCGCTTTCCTGGCCCTTGATCTCGGCAAGGTCAGGATAGACGGCGCGGTCGTCGTCGATCAACGCCTCCGGCGCCGGCAGTGTCTGCTGGCCACGCAGATGGTTGAGCAAGGCAAGCAGCGAGGGCGCCGCCACGACGGGCGGGCGTTCGCCATCACCGCGCGAGGGTTCGAAGCCACCCCAGGCCGCCTCGCCACCGCATACCGCGGGACAGATCAGGCCACGTCCTGAAGACGCTGCAGCGATCGCAGCCGGCAACACGCCCGGCACACGACTGAGCGTTCCATCCAGCGCCAGTTCGCCCAGGACCACGAAATCTTCGAGGCTTTCGCGGGTCAGCACACCCATGGCGGCAAGAAGGGCGAGTGCGATCGGCAGGTCGTAGTGGCTGCCTTCCTTGGCCAGATCGGCCGGCGACAGATTGACGGTGATGCGCTGCGGCGGGAGCGCCAGCCCCAGCGCCCGCAGCGCCGCCCGCACCCGCTCGCGGCTTTCGCCCACGGCCTTGTCGGCGAGGCCGACCATGGCGAAAGCGATGGTTCCCGGCGCGATCATGACCTGGACGTCGACCGGCAGGACGTCGACGCCCTGGAAAGCCACGGTCCGTACCTTTGCCTGCATCTCGTCCTCCCGAATCTGGAGAACAATCATAGAACGAATAAAATATAAGTCACTCTCGTATTAGTTGTATCGACGCCGATAAAGGCGACTGATTGAATGGCGGCCATGCACCGACGCCAAGCCCTGCCCTTCCTCGCTGGCCTGATGGCCGTCCCCGCCGTCATCGAGGCCGCCTTCGCCTGGCCTGACCAGCCGGTGAAGATCATCGTGCCCTTCACCCCGGGCACCGGCCCCGACATCATCGCCCGCTTCGTGGCGGAGAAATTGACGGCCAAACTCGGCCAGCCGGTGGTGGTCGAGAACGTCGTGGGTGCCAGCGGCAACATCGGCAGCCAGCAGGTAGCGCGCGCCAAGCCCGACGGCCACACGCTGATGTCGTCGGTCAATACGCTGGTCATGAACGCCAGCCTCTACAAGAACCTGCCCTACGATCCAGTGGCCGACTTCGTGCCGCTGGGGCTTACCGCCTGGGGCTCGCTGGTGCTGGTGGCAAACCCCAGCCAGAAACCCAACACGCTGGCCGAAATAATCGCGGCGGCCAAGGCGGCGCCCAAGAGCCTGACCTACGGCAGCCCCGGAGTCGGCACGCCGCATCATCTGTCGATGGCGCTGGTCGAGACCTCGGCCGGCATCGAGCTGCTGCACGTGCCGTACAAAGGTACCGCCGGCGCGGTGCAGGACCTGCTGGGCGGCCAGATCGGCTACATGTTCCTGCCGGTCCATGTCTCGGCCCAGCACATCCGCGGCGGCAAGCTGAAGGCCATCGCCGTCGGCAGCCCGCAGCGCCTGCCGCAGCTTCCCGACGTCCCAACCCTCGCCGAAGCCGGCCTGAAAGGCGTCGACGTCGACATGTGGTACGGCTTCTTCCTGCCCAAGGGGACGCCGCCCGAGATCGTCGAGCGCCTGAACCGCGAGGTCGCCGCCATCCTCGCCACGCCGGAGGCCAAGGCCGCCTTCGAGGCGCAGGGCCTGATCCCCGCCACGTCGACATCGGCGGACCTCGCCGCGATCGTGGCGCGCGACCGCGCCCGCTGGGCCGACGTCGTGGCCAAGCGCGGGATTGCCCCCGAGTGAGCCCCAGCGCGAGCGACGACGTCCTCATTGTCGGCGGCGGCGTCGGCGGCCTGGCCCTTGCACTCAGCCTGCATCAGGCCGGAATCTCCTGTCGCATCTTCGAGGCGGTGCCGGAGATCCTGCCGCTCGGCGTCGGCATCAATCTGTTGCCGCATGCCATGCGCGAGCTCTCCGAACTCGGACTGCAGGACGAGCTGGCCGCCCGCGCCATCGAAACCCGCGAGCTCGCCTTCTACAGCCGCCACGGCCAGTTCATCTACAAGGAGCCGCGCGGCCGCTTCGCCGGATATGACTGGCCGCAGCTCTCGATCCATCGCGCCGACCTGCACGAGGTGCTCCTCACCGCCGTGAAGCAGCGGCTGGGCGAGGACGCGGTTCATCTCGGCCATCGCTGCATCCAAGTCGACCAGGATGCTTCGGGCGTCACCCTCCATTTCGACAAGGCTCAGCCCCGAACGGGCAAGCTTGTCGTGGGCTGCGACGGCATCCATTCGGCCCTGCGCCGTCAGCTCGTTCCCGGCGAGGGCCTGCCGAAATACTCCGGCGTCAACATGTGGCGCGGCGTGGTGCGCTGGCCAGCTTTCCTCGGTGGCGACACCATGGTCTCGACGGGATGGATGACGGTGGGCAAGACCGTGATCTATCCGGTGCGGCCCGGCACGCCGGAGACGGCGGGTTTGCCCCTGATCAACTGGGTGGCCGAGATCGAGCGGCCCGAAGCGGTGCGCCAGGACTGGACCGGGCGCGGGCGCCTGGCCGACATGATGCCGGCCTTTTCAGGCCTGAAGTTCGACTGGCTCGACATCACCGCCATGATCGAGAGCACGGAAGAAATCCTCGAATATCCAATGGTCGATCGCGACCCGCTGCCGCGCTGGAGCCTGGGCCGCCTGACGCTGCTGGGCGATGCCGCACACCCGATGTATCCGCGCGGCTCCAATGGCGCCGGCCAGGCGATCATCGATGCGCGCTTCCTTACCGGCCAGATCAGGAAGCTGGGCGCCACGGAAGCGGCACTGGCGGCCTACGAGACGGTGCGCAATCCGGCGACGGCCAAGGTGGTGCTGACCAACCGCACGGATCCGCCCGACACCATCCTGCGCGAAGTCTGGCAGCGTTCGGGCGGCAAGCGCTTCGCACGCATCGAGGACGTGATCTCGGCCGGCGAACTCGAGGCGATTTCCGACCGCTACAAGAAGGTGGCGGGCTTCGACCGCGAGACGCTGAAAACGCGCCCGAGCTTCGTCTAG
>JAQSDW010000195.1:0-1083 GCA_029946105.1 Reyranella sp.
AATCACCCGCCCCGATCAACGACTTGCCCGCCGTTTCGGCGGACATCGCACCTCCTGAAGTTGTGGAGGTTGCGCAACCCCTCACCTAGCCTCTCCCCCTAGCGGGGGCGAGGAACATGAGGACACCTCTTCTCGGATTCCTCTCCCCCTTGGGGGAGAGGCTAGGTGAGGAGGAGGAGAGCTGAGGTGACTCTAACCCGCCTTCTTGTTCAGGACGGCGAAGCGGTCCTTGGGGGCCTTGTCGCGCGCCTTGGGGCCGTAGGTGCCCATCTCGATGCGGTGCGGGATGGTGAGCATGTAGTTCTTGAAGGCGCCTTCCATGGCGTGGCGCCAGCCCTGGGCATCCTGCATCTCGTTGACCGAGGCCTTGGCGAGCTTGAGCGCAAAGGGATCGCGCTCGGCGATCTGCTGGGCGAGCGCCATCGTCTCGTCCTCCAGTTTTTCCCGCGCGACCACGCGGTTGACCAGGCCCGCGCGCTCGGCGTCGGCGGCGCTGATGAAGGCGCCGGTGAAGAGATATTCCTTGGTCTTGCGCGGGCCGAAGTCCCACGGCATCGAGAAATACTGGACGTGGCTGCCGCCCCACTTCACGGCGCGGTCGGCGAACTGGGCATCATCGCTGGCCACGATGATGTCGCAGGCCGAGGCGATCATCAGGCCGCCCATGATGCAGTAGCCCTGGACCTGGGCGATGGTGGGCTTGGGAATGTCCCGCCAGCGCATGGTGTTCTCGAAGAACCGCTCCGAGAGACGCCGGTACTCCTCCTTGAAGCCCTCGACGGGATTCTTATTCTGGTCCGCCATCTCCTGCGGGCTGCCGAGATCGTGCCCGGCCGAGAAATGCTTGCCGGCACCGGCCAGGATGATGACGCGCACGCTCTCGTCCCGCGTCGCCTGGATGAACGCATCGTCGAGCTCTTCGAGCAGGATGCGGCTTTGCGCGTTGAGAACATCCGGCCGGTTGGCGGTGATCTTGAGCACCGCGCCGGTCTGCTGGGTGAGCAGTGTTGAATAGCGATTCATGCCTCAAGTCTTTCATGGCTGGGAGCGCGCCACTCCAGTGGCGCTCTTCTCATGTGGTTC
>JAQSDW010000195.1:1093-16371 GCA_029946105.1 Reyranella sp.
GCGGAAGATCATGAGCGCCACTGGAGTGGCGCGCTCCCAGCGAAGACGTTCATGCTGCTGCCCTCAGTTCAGGGGCGAGACCCGCGCCCATCAAGTCGATGAAATTGTCGCAATAGAAACGCTGCTTCTGATGTTCGCTGGTGCCCGCCGTCTCCATCGAAGTCTCGAAGCGCTTGATCGGGTTGCGCCCGCCTTCGATGTGCGGGTAGTCGGACGAGAACAGGCACACGCCGTCGCCCGAGTTGGCGATGATCCAGCCTGCATCCTCGTGCGGATAGGGCGTGACGCGGACCTGGCGCTGGATGAACTCGCTGGGCTTGAGCGACATTTTTTGAAGTCGTTCCTCGTTCTTGTAGAAGGCGTTGTGGGCGCTATCCATGTTGCGCATCCATCCCGGCACCCACGAGGCGCCCTGCTCGATGACGCCGAACTTGAGCCGTGGGAAGCGGTCGAGCACGCGGTCGACGACCAGTGCCGTCAGCGCCTTCATCGGCGGATAGGCGATCGCCATGTAGTCGATCGATTTGAAATTGTCGTCGCCGCCGTGGAAGTCGGGCACCGGCGGCAGGCCGTTGTTGAAGTAGGCATCCTCGAGCAGCTTCCCGCCGCCGCCGACGTGGAACACGATCGGCAGGCCGGCCTCCTGGGCGATCGCCCACAGCGGATCGAAGCCGATGTGACTGGGCGAATGATCGTCCGGGCAGCGCGACGGGATCATCAGCGCCTTGGCGCCCATCTCGATCGCCTCGCGTGCGGCCTTGGCGGTGCGCTCGAAGTCGACCAGCGGGATATAGCCGGTCGCCAGCAGGCGCTTGTCGACCGAGCAGAAGTCGACCATGTGGTGGGTGTGCGCGCGGGCCACGGCATAGGTGAGATCGGCGTCGCGGCCGCCTTCGAGCACCGAGGAATAGTTGAGCAGCGCCGTGGTGAACATGAGCTGGCTGGCGAAGCCCAGCAGGTCGACGGAGCGCGGGCGATCCTGCTTGGCGCTGGAGCCGAGCGCATCCCAGTTCTTGGCCAGCATGATCTGCTGGTCGTCGAAGTCGATTGCCGGGGTGGGGGCGGGGGCAGCCTTCAGCCGCGTGCTGTGGAAACCCTCGTGGCGCGGGAACAGGACGCTGTCGGTGACCGCAGCGCGGAACTTCGCTTCGAGATGGTCCTCGAGGAAGCCCGGCGTCTCCATGATGTGGGCGTCGGCGTCGTGAATGACGCGACCGCTGGCGTAAGGCATGTTCCTCTCCGGTCCGACTTCTTTTGCGCGAGCTTAGCATGAGCCCAGACATTTCCTACGCGGTGCGCACCCTGCTTGAGGCACGGCGCAGCGGCCTGCAGGTGGCGCCGCCCTTCGCACCGCCGGACCGCGATGCGGTCTTTGCCATCCAGGATGGCGTCGCCCAGGCGAGCGGCCCGGTCTCGGGCTGGAAGGTGGGCGCTCGCACGCCGACCGCCGAGCCCAATCCCGCGCCGCTGCTGGCCGGCGCGCTGGTGCCGTCGCCGGCGGCGTTCGACGGCAAGGCGATGCACATGATCGGCGTCGAGGTCGAGATCTCGTTTCACATCAAAGCCGACATCGCGGCGCGCAGCGCGCCGGTCGGCCGCGACGAGGCCCTCGCCGCCGTGGGCGCTGCCTTCGTCGGCATGGAGATCGTCGACACGCGCCTGGCCAATTTCAAGCAGGTCGATCCGGAGTGGCTGCTCGCCGACAACCAGATGAACCATGCGCTGGTCGTGGGCGGCTCGATCGCGAACTGGAAGGCGCTCGATTGGGCCGGTCTTCAGGTGAAGCTCGTCGTCGACGGCGAGACCATCGTCGACCAGAAGGGCGGGCTGGGCTCGGTCGATCCGGTGCGGCCGCTCGCCTGGATGATCGACCATGCCGTGCGCCTGCGGGGCGGCATCCGCAAAGGCCAGGCGATCACGACAGGCTCGTGGACCGGCCTGCGTTACTTCGCGCCGGGCGCCCGCGCAAAAGGCGAGTTCGTCGGCCTCGGCACGGTGGAAGCGTCGTTCTGAATCTTCGGCCGGGGCCGTAACGAGGGGCGGTGCCGGCTGGGCATTGTCCGGCCATGCAACGGACGCTTCGACTGATCACCCCGCCGGCCGCGCCGCACGCCGCCGGGCTCCTGCCATCGCTGCTGGTGCCGTCGTTGTTGGTACCATTGGCGCTGGCCACGCTGGCGATGTGGCGCCGCCGCAGTCGAACGCGCCGCCAACTCGCGACGCTCGATGCGCGCGAATTGGCCGATCTCGGCCTTTGCCGCGCGCAACAGCACGCGGAGGCCGGGAAGTGGTTCTGGCAGCCCTAGGGCGAGGCTAGTAGTACCAGCCCGGATACGGGTAGCCGCCCCAGGGACCCCAGTCCCAGTCGTTCATCGAATTGATGTTGGCGGTCATCTGCTGCTCGTCTGCCATGTTCTTCTGGAAGACGTTCGCCTGATACTTGCCGTAGGCGGCCTGGTTGCCGACGTAGAGGCAGACGCAGACCGTCGGATCCGGATAGACGTAGAAGACCTGGCCGTTCTTGATCTCGCGCGAGAACTTGTGCGGCGGCAGGTTCTTGAACGAGTTCTGCCGCGCCGGCGTATTGGCGGGGACGAACTTGAAGCCGGCCGCGGCCATCATGTCTTCCTTGCCGCCGATGACCTGCTGCGGATTCTGGCAGGCGGCGACGGCAGCGCACAGACCCAGAATTGCAAGAGTTGATCCAACCTTAACCATCGCTTCCTCCTGATTGAGCAGTCCTAGGCACCGGTCCATTTGGGCGCCCGTTTCTCGAGGAACGCCGCCATGCCCTCGCGGAAATCGGCGCTACCGTAGGCCAACCGGATCAAATCGTCGATGCTCTCGTCGGCGATCCGGGCCTGGAGGCGGCGGAGCGCCTCCTTGGTCACCTGCAGGGTGAGGGGAGCATGGCCGGCCACGGTGCGGGCCAGCTCCTCGGCGCGGGCCTGGAGGGCCGCTGTGTCGGGCACGACCTCGCTCACCAGACCCGCCGCGAGCGCCGTGGGCGCGTCCATGAGCTTGGCCAGGAAGATCATTTCCTTCACCCGCTGCGGGCCGATCAGGGCGGCGAGGCGGGCATAGTTCGACATCGACAGGCAGTTGCCCAGGGTGCGCGAGATGGGAAAGCCGAACTGGGCGTTGGCCGAGGCGATCCGGAGGTCGCAGACGGCGCCGATGGCGGCCCCGCCGCCGGTGCAGAAGCCGGCGATGGCTGCGATCGTCGGCACGGTACAGCGCTCGATGGCGTCGAGGATGCGGTCCATCTTGCGCTCGTAGGCGATGCCGTCCTCGCCGCTTTCGAAGGTCTTGAACTGGGCGATGTCGGTGCCCGCGGCGAAGGCCTTGTCGCCGGCGCCGGTGACGACCAGCGCCTTGACCCCGCTCTTGGCCGCCCCGCTGCAAATCTCGGCCAGCCCTTCATACATCGCGAAAGTGAGGGCGTTGCGGGCCTGGGGGCGGTTGAAGGTGACCCAGCCGACGGCACCGCGAGTCTCGTAGAGGAGTTCACCGGCCATATTCACACAAACAGACTGAATTGAAGGAGATGTCATCATCGTCTATGTCGCGCCACGCCGCAAACTCGCGTAGGCAGACAGCATGGCATTGGAACGGCTCCTCAAAGGCTTCTCGGACTTCCATCTGGGCTATTACCGCGAACATCTCGATCTGTTCGATCGTCTGGCGTCGGAAGGCCAGTCGCCGAAGATCCTGATCGTGGCGTGCGCCGACGCCCGCGTCGATCCCGGGATTCTCACCCAGACCCAGCCCGGCGACATCTTCACCGTGCGCAACGTGGCGGCAATGGTGCCGCCGGCGCAGTTTCCGCCCGACGCCCGCCACCACGGCACGTCGGCCGCCATAGAATTCGCCGTGCGCGGCCTCGGCGTCGAGCATGTGGTCGTGCTGGGGCATGCCCTGTGCGGCGGCATCGGCGCCCTGGTCGATGGCCGCGGCAGCATCTATGCCGACTACGACTATCTCTCGACCTGGACCAGCATCGCCCAGGACACGCGCGACCTCGTGGTGAAGGAGCTGGAGGGCCGATCGCGCGAGGAGATCGTCCGCGCGGTCGAACAGGCCGCGGTGCTGAACAGCGTAAAAAACCTGATGAGCTTCCGCTGGATCGCCGACAAGGTCGCGGCCGGCACGCTGGTGCTGCACGCTTGGTGGTTCAACATGACCAAGGGCCAGCTCTACGCCTTCAATCCCACGACGGCCGCCTTCGACCCCGTCCTGGGCTTCAGCGTCGAGCCCACGGTGGGCCGCAGCACCGCGCTGTCGTCGCTCGACCCGGAGCGCTTCGTCGCCGCCGTCGCCGGCAAGAAGCCGGAATTCTGACGGCCCTCGGCCGTCATCCCGAGCCTTTGCGAGGGATCTGCTAGCTCGCCAGCGACTCGATCGCCGCGTCGACACCGCCAGGCGCGAAGGGGACGCCCGCCGTCTTCATTGCCAGTTCCGTCGTGGCCAGGCAGCCCAGCAGCATCGGCTCGTTGAGGTCGCCCATGTGGCCGATGCGGAAGACCTTGCCCATCAACGGGCCGAGGCCGCCGCCCAGCGAGAGGTTGAAGCGGTCGACGGCGATCTTGCGGAAACCGTCGGAGCTCACGCCCTCAGGCATCATCACCGCCGTCACCGAATTGGAGAGCCGGTCCACGGCCTGGCCATAAAGCGTCGGGCCCTTGCCGTCGGCGCCCCAGGCGCGGACCGCCGCGCGGGTCGCCTCGGCGAGACGCGCGTGGCGCTGGAACACTGCATCGAGTGTTTCTTCCTCGAGCATCTTCAACGATTCCTGAAGGCCGAAGAACATGTGCACCGGCGCGGTGCCGATGAACTTCTGCGGCGCGCGGCCGTTCATCAGTTCCCAGTTCCAGTAATGGCGCGGCGCCTTGTTCTTGCGCGAGACTTCGATCGCCTTGTTGCTGACGCCGGTCAGCGACATGCCGGTCGGCAGCATCAGGCCCTTCTGGCTGCCGCCCACGGTCACGTCGATGCCCCAGGCATCCATCTTGTATTCCATCGAGGCGAGCGAGGAGATCGTGTCGCTGAGCAGCAGCGCGGGATGCTTGGCCTCGTCCATGGCACGACGGATATCGGCCACCGGCAGCACCATGCCGGTCGCGGTCTCGTTGTGGACGGTGAGCACGGCCTTGATCGCGTGCGCCTTGTCCTTGGCCAGCCGCTCGGCGAGCTTGGTGACGTCGGCGCCGGTGCGCCAGTCGGCGGCGAAGGTCTCGACCTTGATGCCGAGGTTTTCCGCCATTTCCGCCCAGCTCAGCGAGAAATAGCCGGTCTCGACGATCAGCACGGTGTCGCCGGCGGTGAAGAGGTTGGCGAGGGCCGCTTCCCAGGCGCCGTGACCGCTGGCGTTGTACATGTAGAGCGTCTGGTCGGTCTTCAGGACCCGCTTCACCCCAGCATGGCAGGCATGCTGAATGGCCAGGAACTCATCCGACATGAAGTCGAGGACCGGCCGGTCCATGGCGCGCAAAACGCGGTCGGGGATGTTGGTGGGGCCGGGATTGTTGAAGAATTGGCGTCCGCGCGGTTTGGCGTTCACGTCGATACTCCGGTCTGCGAAAGGTGCGGACATTAGGCTCGTGGCACTTGGCGAAGCAAGCGAGGCTTGCGATGCTCTGGCATTAGTTAATGTGAGGGCTCATGACCGCCGCAGCGCCGACCAACTCCGCTACAAATTCCGCCACCAACTCGGCCATCGTCACCGACTACAAGGCCCGCACGCCGGGCTCCGGTGCCCTGTTCGAGCGTGCGCACAAGGTTCTGCCCAGCGGCATCACGCACGATGCGCGCTATCTCGACCCCTATTCCATCCATGTTGCCAGGGCCAAGGGCGCTCGTAAATGGGACGTCGATGGCAACGAGTATGTCGACTATTTCGGCGGTCACGGCGCCATGCTGCTGGGCCATTCCCACCCCGCGGTCGTCGAGGCAGTGAAACGCCAGATGGACCTCGGCACGCATTACGGCTCGAGCCACGAACTTGAGGTGCGCTGGGCCGAACTGGTGTGCGAGTTGACGCCGTGCGCGGAGAGAGTGCGGTTCACGGCATCGGGCACCGAGGCGTCGCACATGGCGATCAGGCTCGCGCGTGCCTACACCGGCAAGGACAAAATCGTGCGCTTCATCGGTCACTTCCATGGCTGGCACGACAACGTGACGGCTGGCGCCGGTGCCACCTATGACGGCGGCACCACGCCGGGTGTGCCTCAGGAAGTGAGCGCGCTCTCGATCGTGATGCCGAGCGACAACGTCGCCGCGGTCGTGAAGCTGATCGAGGAGCGCGATGACATCGCCGCCGTCATGTTCGAGCCCTCCGGTGCGTCCTGGGGCCAGGCGCCGTTGCCGCCGGGCTTCATCCAGGCGGTGCGCGACGCCACGACGAAGAAGGGCGTCATCATGCTGATGGACGAGGTCATCACCGGCTATCGCTGGTCCTCGGGCGGCGCGCAGAAGGCGCTGGGCATTACGCCCGACCTCTGCATCCAGGCCAAGATCGTGGCCGGCGGCCTGCCGGGCGGCGCGGTCGCAGGCAGACGCGATATCCTCGACCGCATCGATCACGATGCGACAGCGGCGAAGAAGATCGAGCGGATCCTCCACCCCGGCACCTATAATGCGAACCCGCTGTCGGCGGCCGCGGCGGTGACGGCCCTCACCCTGCTGCGCGACGAGGATCTCGCCGAGAAAGCGAACAAGACGGCGGCCGAGCTGCGCAAGGCGCTGACCGAGGTTCTGGTGCAGGAAGGCGTGCCGTGGGGCATCTATGGCCAGAGCTCGACCTTCCTGATCTATCCCAACCCGTTCAACGACCCGATCGATCCGGCGACTTTCGATCCGCTCAAGGTACCGTTCGCCAAGCTGAAGGGCGCGCGCGGCGCCGGTCCGCTCACTGGCAAGATCCGCATGGGCCTGATGACTCATGGCGTCGATGTGATGGGCTCACCCGGCGGCTTCGTGTCGGCGACCCACGGCGGCGCGGAGATCGAGAAGACCGTCCATGCGCTGCGACAGACCGTGCGGGCGCTCAAGGCCGAACGCGAAGTGAAGGCGGTTTAGCGCCTCGCCTGCAGCCTTCCCCCTCCGGCCTTCGGCCACCTCCCCCGTAAGACGGGGGAGGAACCCGCCTCATCTCCTCCCCCGTCTCAGCACTTTCCGAAGTGCGGGCGGGGGAGGGCAGGGAGGGGGAGAGCAACAAGACGATGTCCTTGGGAGAAGAAACATCATGTACGGAATGACGAAGCCGGTGCCGGCCACCGAGTTCACGCGGCTGCCGGGAAAGTTCCGCAAGCCCGGCCGCACGTCGTGGGGCGATGGTAACGCTGTCGGCATGGTACTCGATTCCTTTCTCGAGGGGCCGAGCTTCGATCGCGCCGGCAATCTCTATGTCACCGACATTCCGTTCGGTCGCGTGTTCCGCATCAGCCCGGCGGGTGAGTGGACGTTGGTGACGGAGTACGACGGCTGGCCGAACGGGCTGAAGATTCACAAGGACGGCCGCATTTTCATCACGGACTACAAGCGCGGCATCGTGTTGCTCGATCCGTCGGACGGCAAGGTGACGCCGCTGATCGAGACGCGCGGCTCGGAGAGCTTCAAGGGTGTCAACGATCTCTTCTTTGCCGCCAATGGCGATCTCTACTTCACCGATCAGGGCCAGACCGGGCTGCACGATCCGACGGGCCGCGTCTATCGCTACGACACGGCGGGCAAGCTGACGATGCTGGTCAACACCGTGCCCAGCCCCAACGGCCTGGTGATGAACAAGGCGGAGAACGTGCTCTATGTCGGCGTGACCCGAGGCAATGCCGTGTGGCGCCTGCCGATCATGGGCGACGGCACGGTGAGCAAGGTTGGTCTCTTCATTCAGATGACCGGCGGCCACGCCGGCCCCGACGGCATGGCGCTGGACGAGGAGGGCGGGCTGGTAATTGCCCATCCCAGCACTACGGCTTGGCGGTTCGATCATCTCGGCCGGCCGACGCATCATGTCGATTGCGGCGACGATATCTACTGCACGAACGTGGCCTTCTCGGGCAACGACCTCTACGTCGTCGTCTCGCGACAGAGCGAGAAGATCGCGGGCGGCACCATCCTTAAGGCTGCGATGCCGGTCGCCGGCAAAAAGATGTTCTCACACGCCTAGTTAGCGCTTGCCCTTGCCGATGTGGGCGATGGCTTCGATCTCGACCAGGATCTCGGGCGCGGCGAGTGCGCTCACTTCGACCAGCGTCGAGGCCGGGAAATCGCCGGTGAAGAACTCACGGCGCGCCGCCCAGACTTTGACGTTGTTCTTGATGTCGGTGACGTAGACCGTGATCTTGACGACGTCGGCCATCGCACCGCCGGCCGCCTCGACCATGCCCTTGATCTTGCCGAAGATCACCTTCGCCTGTTCGTACTCGTCCATGGCGGCGAGCTTCTTGTCGTCGGTGCCACGGCAGGTCATGCCGGAGACATAGGCGATGCCGTCGGACACCAGGCAGTTGGACCAGCGCTCGGGCGGTGGCTCGGGCACGGCGGGTGACGTCACACGTTTGATGCTCATGTCGTCTCCTCCTTATTCCGGCTTGGCGCCGGAAGCTTTGACCACGGGCGTCCATTTGTCGATTTCGGCCTGGATGAAGCGCGTGACCTCGGCCGGCGTCATGGTGCTGCCCTCGGCGCCGATCTCTTCCCAGCGCTTGATGACGGCGGGTTCCTTCAGCACGGCCTGCATTTCCGCCGCCAGCCGGTCGACGATCGGCGCCGGAGTCTTGGCCGGCACGGAGATGCCGAACCAGGAGTAGGAGATGAGGTCGGGATAGCCTGACTCTTTCATGGTCGGCACGTCGGGAAAGGCCGGGCTGCGCTCCTCGCTGCTGACGGCCAGCGCACGGACCTTGCCCGCCTTGATGTGAGGGGCGGCCGACGGCAGGGAGTCGAACATCGACGGGACATTGCCGGCGATGGTGTCGATCATTGCGGGGCCGGCACCGCGATAGGGGACGTGGACGAGGCCGGCGCTGATCACCTGCTCGAGCCGCGCGCCGAGCAGATGGTTGCTCGAACCCGCGCCCGACGTTGCATAGTTGAGCTTGCCAGGATTGGCCTTGGCGTAGGCGATGTACTCGCCGAAGGTCTTGGCTGGGAAGTTCGTGTTCACCACCAGCACGCTCGGATTGCGCGATGCGATCGAGACGTGGATGAAGTCGCCCATTGGGTCGAAGTCGCCGCCGCCATAGAGCGTCGGCGAGATCGAGAGGCCCGAGATCACCGACATCAGCAGCGTGTAGCCATCGGGCGCTGCCTTGGCGACCAGCGCGGTGCCGACCATGGCGCCCTTGCCGGGCTTGTTGTCGACGACGATGTTCTGGCCGAGCCGCTGGCCGAGATATTCCGCCACCATGCGGGCGACGACGTCGGTCGTCCCGCCCGGCGCATAGGGCACGACGAGCTTGATCGGCTTGCTGGGCCAGGGAGCCTGGGCGCTGGCCGGCAGGGCGAATGCAGAGAGTGTGGAGGCAACGAGCGTGGAGGCAACGAAAGTGCGGCGATGAATCATGGGGTGAGTATACTCGTCGCATGAGCGATCCCAAGAAGCTGTTCGCAGCCCTGTTCGAGCCCAAACGCATTGCCCTGATCGGCGCCTCCGCCGATCCGACCAAGACGACCTCGCGGCCGCAGCGCTTTCTGCGCAAGCATGGCTTTAACGGTGAGATCCTGCCGGTGAATCCCTCGCGCAGCGAAATCCTGGGCGAGAAGGCATATAAGGATCTGGATGCGATCCAGGGCGAGATCGATCACGCCTATATCCTGCTGAACGGCCGTGGTGCGGTCGAGGCGCTGGCCGCGGCAGCCCGGCGCGGTGTGAAGGTGTCCTCCATCCTGGCCGGCGGCTTCGCCGATGCGGGTGCGGCGGGCGCATCGCTGCAGGACGATCTCTCGCGCATTGTCGCCGAGACCGGCATCCGGCTGGTCGGCCCCAACAGCATCGGCACGGTGAGCACCGATCCGCCCATGGTGCTGACGGCGAATGCCGCGTTCGCGATCGACAAGTTGCGCACCGGCCGCTGGGCCGTGGTCAGCCAGAGCGGCAGCCTGATCGGCGCGCTGCTGTCGCGAGCCGACGCGCGTGGCATCGGTTTCTCGCGGCTGATCTCGGTCGGCAACGAGGTCGATCTCGCCGTCGGTGAAATCGCCGACCTGTTGGTCGACGATCCCGGAACCGATGCGATCCTGCTGTTCATGGAGACCTTGCGCGATGGCGAGCGGCTGGCGCGTGCGGCGCGCCGGGCACATGCCGCCGGCAAGCCGGTGATCGCCTACAAGCTCGGCCGGTCCGAGATCGGCCAGGAGCTGGCGAAGTCGCACACCGGCGCCATTGCCGGCTCCGACGCGACGTTCGACGCCTTCTGCCGTCGCCACGGCATCGCCCGCGTCTCGATGTTCGAGTCCCTGATCGACGTGCCGGCGCTGCTGGTCGATCGGCCGCCGGCCACTCACTCGGAGGGGCGTGGAAAGCGCGTCGCCGTGGCGACCACGACCGGTGGCGGGGCGGCGATGGTGGTCGACAACATGGCGATGGCCGGCCTCGATATCGCCGATCCGCCGCAGGCGCTGGTCGACTGGCTGAAACCGCTTGGCATCGCGGCGGGCGAGGGCAAGCTGATCGATCTTACTTTGGCCGGTGCCAAGCCCGAGATCGTGGCCGGCACCATCGAGCGGCTGCTGGCCGACGACGGCAACGACGCGGTGATCTTTGTCGTGGGCTCCTCGGCCCAGTTCAATCCCGAGCTCGCGGTCGAACCGTTGCTGCGCTTCGCGCATACTGCCAAGCCCTTCGCCGTGTCGCTGACGCCGGCCGCTGAGAAGTCGCTGGCGCTGCTGACGGCTGCGGGCGTGCCGGCCTTCCGTCATCCCGAATCCTGCAGCGAGGCGATGGTGGTCTGCCTGCTGCGCACCGGGCCGCAGCCCATGCCTGTCTTGGCCGCGCCGTCGCGTGCGGCGCTGGATGCGCTCGAAGCCGGCCGCATCAACGGCTTCGACGAGCGGCGGGCAGCCGACCTCTTTGCCGCACTCGGCGTGCCGATGGCCAAGTCGCTGGCGATCCCCGACGCCAAGCGTGTCGCAGCGGCGGTGACCGAGGTCGGCGCGCCGGTGGTGCTGAAAATCCTGTCGGCCGACATCGCGCACAAGACCGAAGCGGGCGGCGTGGCGCTCGGATTGATGGATGGGCAGGCCGCCGCGGTCGCGGCGCGCGAGATCGAAAAGCGCGTCAGGGCTTACGCGCCGCACGCCAAGCTCGACGGCTTCCTGATCCAGAAGATGGAGCGCGGCCTTGCTGAGGTGATCCTGGGCTTTCGCCGCGATCCGCTGGTCGGGCCCACGATCACCGTCGGCCTCGGCGGCGTGCTGGCCGAGATTTACAAGGACGCCTCGACGCGGATCGCGCCGGTCGATGAGGCAGAGGCGGCGCAGATGATCGAGGAAGTAAAAGGCCTCGCCACGATCCGCGGCTATCGCAACCTGCCGAAGGGCGATGTCGCGGCGCTGGCGAAGACCATCGCGGCGTTCTCCAGCTTGGCGCACAAGGCCTTTGCCGACGTAGCCGAAGCCGAGATCAATCCGCTGCTGGTGAAGGGCGAGGGCCAGGGCGTGGTCGCCGTCGATGGGTTGGTCGTGCTGGGCTAGTGGGCGGCCGACCGGTCCATGAGCTGGCCGAAATCGTCGAGCACGAAATAAGTGTTCTGCAGCCGGTCGATCTCGTAGGGCCGGCGCATCACCGTCGTTGCGTCGAACGGCAGGCGCTCGACGTTCCGGTCTTCGATCGCATGCCTGACTTCGGCGGCCGACGACAGGATGCCGGCGCCATAGGCCTTCAGGCCCTTGGCTGTGCGGATCAGGCCGAACTCGACGGTGAACCAGTAGAGCCGCGCCAGCAGGTGGACGTTCGGTCCCGCTTCGACGCCGCGACGGCCGTAGTCCTGCATGTAGTCGGCGAACACCGGGTTCGACAGCAGCGGCACGTGGCCGAAGAAATCATGGAACAGGTCGGGCTCGACCAGATAGTCGAGTTCGGCGCGGCTGCGGATCCACACCGTCACCGGAAAGCGGCGATGCGCGAGATGATCGTAGAAGGCCGCGTCGGGAATGAGGCCGGGGACGCCCACGATCCGCCAGCCCGTCAGAGGCTCCAGCCGCGCATTGATCGTCTCGAAATCCGGGATGGTGTCGTCGATGCCGAGCGAGTCGAGGCCGGCCAGGAACTCATCGCAGGCGTAGCGGCGGGCGAGCACGGTCTGGCGTTCGACCAGGGTCCGCCACACGGCCTGATCCTCGCTGGAATATAGGTCAAGGTGCTGCGGCACGGTCCAGTCCGGCGCCATGCCGGCATAGTCGCCACGCAGATTCTCCAAGGGTGCGATGTTCATGCCTTGAGTATGGGGCGGGGGCGGCGGTGAATCCTCGCGAAGTTGGCCTGTATGGTGAGTCGTTTTGGAGGTATTCTCTAAGAACATTCTACAATGAAGTGAATATCACCATGATCGAGCTCGATGACATCGACAGACGCATTGTTGCGACCCTCCAGGCCGAGGGCCGGCTGCCGATGGTCGATCTCGCCGACCGGGTCGGGCTCTCGCCCACGCCGTGTCAGCGGCGCGTGAAGCGCCTCGAAGAGGAGGGTGTGATCGGCCGCTATGCCGCGCTGGTCTCGCCGCAGGCGATGGGGCTCGGTCTGCAGGCTCTGGTCGAGATCACGCTCGACGATCATTCCGAAAAGACCGTCGAGGCCTTCGAGGCGGCGATCCGCGCCCGGCCCGAGGTCGTGGCCTGCTATGCCGTGACCGGTGACATGGATTTCCAGCTCCATGTCTTCGCGCCAGACCTGGCGAGCTTCAGCGCGTTCGCCATGAAGGCGCTGCTGCGCATGCCCGGCGTGAAAGGCACGCGCTCGTCGTTCATCATGCAGGCCGTGAAGAGTGACCTGGCTTGGGCGCCTCAGAAGTTGCCGGCGCCTCAGTCACCCGCAAGGGTGCGCAAGTAGAGCGGCCTATCGATGTTGCCGCCGCTCAGGATCAGCCCGACGCGCTTGCCGGCCAGGCGCTCGCGCTCCTGCATCAGCGCGGCAAGCGAGGCGGCGCCAGCGCCCTCGGTGAGCTGGTGCGTGTCCTCGTAGTAGGCGCGCATGGCGGCGGCGATCTCGGCGTCGCTCACCTTCACGATCCGGTCCGCGCCTTTCAGGATCACTTTCAGCGCATCGGCGTCCGGTCCACGCACGGCCATGCCGTCGGCCATGGTGTCGGCGCTATTGGTCGGCACGACCTTGCCTGCGGCGAAGGACAGGGCATAGGCCGGCGCTTCGGTCGAGACCACGCCCACGATCCTGGTCGAGAGGCCGAGCGCATCGCGTGCGGCGATCGTGCCGCAGATGCCCGAACCCAGCCCGATCGGCACATAGACCGTGTCGAGCGCAGGGGCTGCCCGGAACAGTTCCAGAGCATAGGTCGCCACGCCGCACACCAGGTCGCGATGAAAGGACGGAACCATGGAGAGGCCGCGCTCGCCGGCGAGACGCATCGCGGTCTCGCGCGCCGCATCGAAATCGTGGCCGGATTCGACCAATGTCGCGCCAAAAGCCCGCATGGCGGCATTCTTTTCAACCGAATTGCCCTGGGGCACGACGATGGTGGCGGCGATGCCTGTACGGGCGGCGGCGAGCGCGATGCTCTGGCCGTGATTGCCGCGGGTGGCGCTGATCACGCCCGCGACGCCGGGCTGCACACGCCGCAGCCGATCCATATAGACCAGGCCGCCGCGCACCTTGAAGGCGCCGGTCGGCGTGTGGTTCTCGTGCTTCACCCAGACTTCGCAACCTGTGCGTTTGGCCAGCAAGGGCCATGCATATTGCGGGGTGGGCGGCATGGCGGCGTAGACGATGGCCGCCGCATCTTCGACATCCTGTAGCGACAACATGGTGCTACTCTGGGCTAAGATGCGTGAAGTGCCAACCGGAGTACCCTAGATGCCCGTTCTGCCCCGCTCGATCGAGATTCAAGGCGAGATTTCCGCCATTCGCCGCGACATCCATGCCCATCCCGAGCTGGCGTACGAGGAGAATCGGACGTCGGACATTGTCGCCGCCAAGCTCGAGGAGTGGGGCCTCGAGGTGACGCGCGGCTTGGGAAAGACCGGCCTGGTGGGAACCTTGCGCCAGGGTAATTCGTTGAAGTCCATCGGTTTGCGCGCCGACATGGATTGCCTGCCGATGGATGAGACCAACGATTTTGAACACGCTTCCAAGAATCCCGGCCGCATGCATGCCTGCGGACACGACGGCCATACCGCCATGCTGCTGGGCGCGGCCAAGGTGCTGAGTGAAAAGCGCGACTTCGAGGGCGCGGTGCACTTCATCTTCCAGCCGGCCGAAGAGGGTGGCGGCGGCGGCAAGGCGATGATCGACGATGGACTGTTCGAGAAATTCCCCTGCGATGCCGTGTTCGCCATCCACAACAAGCCCGGCCTGCCGCTCGGCATGATCGCCACCAAGCCCGGCCCGCTGCTGGCCGCGGCCGACCGCTGGGACCTCCGCATCTCGGGCAAGGGCGGCCACGCCGCGCACCCGCATCTCAGCCGCGATCCGCTGATCGTCGCCGCCAACCTCGTGCTGGCGCTGCAGACCATCGTCAGCCGCAACATGGATCCGTTCGCCGCGTCGGTCGTCACGGTCGGCTTCGTCAAGGGCGGTTCGGCCTACAACGTCATCCCGACCGACGCCCATGTCGGCGGCACCACGCGCACGACCACACGGGAGGCGCGCAAGCTGATCGAGGCGCGCATCCGCGAGATCTGCGACGGCGCTGCCAAGATGTATGGCGTGACGATCGACGTCGAGTATCGCAACGGCTATCCGCCGACGATCAACAACGCCCAGCGCGCCGCCTTCGCCATCGACGTGGCGGCCGGCGTCTGCGGCCCCCACGGCGTGCGCGACAACGTGCAGGCCAGCATGGGTGCCGAGGACTTCTCCTACATGCTGGAGAAGGTGCCCGGCGCCATGGTGTGGCTGGGCAACGGCGGCGAGGACGGCAATGGCGTCGGGCTGCACAACTCGCGCTACGATTTCAACGATATGGCGATCCCGTTTGGGGTGAGCTTCTTCGTGAACACCGTCGAGCGGTTCCTCGGCGAATAGCGGAAGCAGCATGGGCCCGGTCGATCGCTGATGGAGTTTTTTCGCGTCTATGGCCGGGTGATCGGGCTGCTGCGGGCCGAGAAGG